>JAFOHH010000213.1 GCA_017421905.1 Clostridia bacterium | reverse complement strand
GTCCCTCTTATCTCTTAATTTGTGAAAGAAAGCTTTGCCCTGCCGTACCATTTTTCGCAACGTCGAAATAATCTAAAACGGTTGCGGAAATATCGGCAAAGGTAGAGCGCGTGCCAAGGTTTACCCCTGCCGCTACGGGCGCGCCCGTAAGTAGCATAGGCACGTACTCGCGCGAGTGGTCGGTAGAAGGCGTTGCAGGGTCGCAGCCGTGGTCGGCGGTGATAATTAGCACGTCTTCTTCTTGCATGTTAGAGAGAAATTCTCCCAAATAGCCGTCGAACTCCGTCATAGCACGGGCGTAACCCTTGGCATCGTTGCGGTGGCCGTATTGCGAATCGAAGTCGACGAGATTGATAAAGCAAAGCCCTTCAAATTCTCTTTTTTGCAGGGCGAGGGCGGTTTGCATGCCGTCTGCATTGCTCTTTGTGGGGTGGCTTTCCGTTACGCCCTTTCCGGCAAAAATATCGCCGATTTTGCCCACGCCAATCGTTTGATAGCCCGCCGTTTTGAGGAGATCGAGCAGGGTGTCCTTGGGCGGTGAAACTGAAAAGTCGTGGCGGCGCGGCGTGCGCGTATAAGGGTAATCCCCCGTAAAGGGGCGTGCGATAACCCTGCCGACGGCGTGCTTTCCCGTTAAAATGCCGCGCGCAATTTCGCAGTAGCGGTAAAGCTCCTCTACGGGGACGACGTCCTCGTGCGCGGCGATTTGGAATACGCTATCCCCCGAAGTATACACGATTAAATTGCCCGTTTTTAGATGCTCCTTGCCGTAGTCGCGAATGACGTCCGTGCCAGAATAAGGCTTGTTACAAAGCACTTTTTTGCCCGCTTGCGCCTCAAAGGGAGCAATAACCTCGGCAGGAAAACCATTTGGGTAGGTGGGAAAGGGGGTATCGGAAACAAGCCCTGCAATTTCCCAATGTCCGGCGGTAGTATCCTTTGCGGCAGACGCCTCTGCAAGGCGCGCGTAAGAAGCGAGCGGAAAGGCGAGCGTGGTATAAGGAAACAACTCTCTTACGCCGTCTATAGCAAATAGCCCCAGCTTGCGAAGGTTGGGGCAATCGAATTCCGCTTGGTTACAAATTGCCGCAAGCGTATTGCTGTTTTCGTCGCCAAACGCCGCCGCATCGGGCATAGCGCCGATGCCAAAGCTATCGAGCACGATGAGAAAAACTCGTTTCATACGCTATGCAAGCTCCAACGCAATTTGTATCATTTTGGTAAAGGAGGTTTGGCGTTCCTCTGCCGTTAAATTTTCTTCGGGATATAAAAAGCTATCGCTTACCGTGCAAATGCAAAGGGCGTTTTTGCCTGCACGCGCGGCGTTGCAATAGAGGGCAGCCGATTCCATTTCCACGCCAAGAACGCCCATTTTAGCCCATTCCATGCCCGAATTAGCGTCGTCGTAAAAGGTGTCGGAGGAAAGGATATTGCCCACCTTATAGGTTACGCCTGCCTTTTGGCATTCTTCCACGGCGCGCGAAAGCAAGGAAAAGGATGCAATAGGAGCAAACGTGCCGGGCAAGCGGTATTGTGCGGCGTAATTGCCGTTGGTGCACGCGCCCTGTGCCAAAACGACGTCCTGCACGTGTAAATCTTTGTCAAAGCTACCGCACGAGCCCACGCGGATGATATTTTCTACGCCGTAAAAATGGAACAGCTCGTACGAATAAATGCCGATGGAGGGTTGCCCCATGCCCGACGCCATAACCGAAACGCGCTTGCCCTTATACGTGCCCGTATATCCTTGCACGCCGCGCACGTTATTGACGAGGACGGGGTTTTCCAAAAAATTTTCCGCAATAAATTTTGCGCGGAGGGGGTCGCCCGGCATAAGCACGGTTTTAGCAAAATCGCCCTGCTTTGCCGAAATATGAGGGGTGGGAACTGTCATAGTGGTTCTCCTTTTCGTCTTTTTCAAAATTATACCACATCTTTTTTCGCTTTTCAATAAGGAAAGGAGAATTTTTTGTCCGTTTTTTACGAAAGAAAAAAGGAAGGGCAAGCATTTCCCCTTCCTTTCGGAACGTTTTAAGTGTTTTCATCAAACAGCGTTTTACGTGTTTTGGTCAAAAAGCTTTTTTAGGTACTGACCCGTATAGCTTTGCGGAATAAGCGCAACCTCCTCGGGCGTACCCGTGGCAACAACCTCGCCGCCGCCGTCGCCCCCTTCCGGGCCTAAATCGACAATATAGTCGGAAACCTTAATCATATCGAGGTTGTGTTCGATTACGATAACGGTGTTTCCCCCTTCCGTAAGGCGTTTTAATATGGTTATGAGCTTTTGCACGTCGTAGCTGTGGAGGCCTGTGGTGGGCTCGTCTAAAATATAGCAGGTTTTGCCCGTCATACGCTTGGATAGCTCGGTTGCCAGCTTTACGCGCTGCGCTTCGCCACCCGAAAGGGTGGTTGCCGATTGTCCCAAACGGATATACCCAAGACCTACGTCCTTCATCGTTTTAATTTTATTATAAATGGAAGGTACGCTTTCAAAGAAGTCGCACGCCTCGTCCACCGTCATATCGAGAACGTCGGCAATGGATTTGCCCTTATATTTTACCTCTAACGTTTCGCTGTTATAGCGTTTGCCGTGGCATACCTCGCAAGGAACGTATACGTCCGGGAGGAAGTGCATTTCAATACAAATAATGCCGTCGCCCTTACAATGCTCGCATCTGCCGCCCGATACGTTAAAGGAAAATCTGCCCGTTTTATAGCCGCGCTCCTTTGCGCCGTTGGTTGCGGCAAACAAATCGCGTATGGCGGTAAACACGCCCGTATACGTTGCAGGGTTACTGCGCGGCGTTCTTCCGATGGGGGACTGGTCGATGGCGATGACCTTATCGAAATGCTCCACGCCCGTAATATCGCGACAGTTGCCCATAGGCACTCTCGCGCGGTTGAGCTCGGTTGCAAGGCGGGGGTATAAAATTTCGTTAATCAGCGAGCTTTTGCCGCTACCCGAAACGCCCGTTACCGCCGTCATAAGCCCTACGGGGAAGCTTACGTCGATTTGCTTTAAGTTGTTTTGCTCTGCGCCAAGCACGGTAAGCCATCTGCCGTCGGGGCTCTTTCTCTTGGTGGGAATTTCAATTTTCCGTTTGCCGGAAAGATATTCGCCCGTAATGGAACGAGGTTCTGCCATAACGTCGGCCAAAGTGCCGCTTACTACGACTTCGCCGCCCAGCATACCCGCTTTAGGGCCGATATCTACGATATGGTCTGCCGCGCGCATCGTGTCTTCGTCGTGTTCTACTACGATGAGCGTATTGCCGAGGTCGCGCAAGCCGAGCAGGGTTTTTAATAGCTTATCGTTGTCGCGCTGATGGAGTCCGATGGAGGGCTCGTCTAAAATATACAACACGCCCGTAAGACCGCTGCCGATTTGCGTGGCAAGGCGAATGCGTTGTGCCTCTCCCCCGGAAAGCGTTCCTGCCGAGCGAGAAAGCGTGAGATAGCCAAGCCCAACGTTAAGCAAAAAGGTGAGGCGAGCTTTAATTTCTTTTAAAATTAAACGCGCAATGGCCTGCTGGGTGGGCGTTAAGGTGAGCGAATTGATAAATTCCAGCGCCTTTTTTACCGAAAGATCGCAAAGGTCTACGATGGTAAGGCCGCCTACGGTTACGGCAAGGGCCTCCTTTTTCAAACGTTTACCGTTACACGTTTCGCAGGGGCGCGTGGACATATATTTTTCAATTTCCGACTTTACGTAGTCGCTGGAAGTTTCGCGATAGCGGCGGGCTAAATTATTGCAAAAACCCTCCCAAGAGCCTTGGTAGCTACCCGAAAAGGTACGCGTGCTGTAAGAAAGCTTCATTTTTTCGCCGTCGTTGCCGTATAAAAGCATACGGTAGATATTGGGAGGCAAATCCTTTACCGGCGTATCCAGAGAAAAACCGTAGGTTTTGGAAAGGGCGCGCAAATAAATTTGGCTCATTTGCCCGATATCCATATTCCAGCCCGAAATGCTCATAGCCCCTTCGTTTAAGCTCTTTTCTTTATCGGGGCAAACGAGGTCGGGGTCGACCTCCATTTTAAAGCCCAAGCCCTTACAATCGGGACAAGCGCCGTAGGGGTTGTTAAAGGAAAAGAGGCGCGGCTCGATTTCTTCCATGGAAATATCGCAGTCCGGGCAGGCGTATTTGGTGGAAAAAAGCCGTTCCCGCTCGCCGTTTTCGTCTGCCGTGCCCTCTTCTACGCTATCCGCCTTTTTAATGACGACAAGCCCTTCCGCAAGGCGAATAGCCGTTTCCAAGCTATCGAACAAGCGTTTTTTAATGCCGTCCTTTACAACGAGGCGGTCTACCACGACGGAAACGGTGTGCTTTTCGTTTTTGGCAAGGGGAATTTGCTCGGTTAGCTCGTACAAAATGCCGTCTACCTCCACGCGCACAAAGCCGCTTTTTTTAAAGCCTTCCAGCATCTTGGTAAACTCGCCCTTTCTGCCGCGCACAACGGGGGCTTCGACGTAAAAACGCGTACCCGTTGGCATGGAAAGCACTTTATCGGCAATTTGATCTACCGTTTGGCGAGAAATTTCCTTGCCGCAAACGGGACAATGCGGCGTGCCGATGCGCGCGTAAAGCAAACGCAAATAGTCGTAAATTTCGGTAACCGTTCCCACGGTGGAACGGGGGTTTTTGCTGGTGGTTTTTTGGTCAATGGAAATGGCGGGAGAAAGCCCCGTTATGCTTTCCACGTCCGGCTTTTCCATTTGCCCCATAAACATACGGGCGTAAGAGGAAAGGCTTTCCATATACCGTCTTTGCCCTTCTGCAAAAATAGTATCAAACGCAAGCGTAGACTTTCCGCTGCCCGAAAGCCCCGTAAATACGACGAGCTTATTGCGCGGAATGGTTACGTCTACGTTTTTGAGGTTATTTTCTTTTGCTCCTTTAACTACGATTTCGTCCATCATATTTTCAGTCCTGTTTGTGCGGCTTTGTCTTTTTTGCAGGTGCTTTTTGAGGCGGTTCTGCGCCGCGCGTACGCATACGAGCGCGGAGTTTTGCTATCGTTTCGCGAATTTCTATTGCCTTTTCAAAGTCTAACTGCTTGGAGGCAAGCGCCATGGCAATTTTCAGCTTTTCAATTTCTTCGGGAATGTCCGCCGCCTTTACCTCCTTGGTTTTATCCACCTTTTGGGTGATTTCCAAGGTGTTTTTTACCCCTTTTGTAATCGTTTTGGGCACGATGCCGTGCTTTTGGTTGTATTCCTGCTGCATTTTTCTGCGGCGCGACGTTTCATCCATTGCGCGGCGCATGCTATCGGTTATGGTATCGGCGTAGAAAATAACTCTGCCCTCGCTGTTACGCGCGGCTCTGCCCACCGTTTGAATGAGCGCGCGGTCGCTGCGAAGAAACCCTTCCTTATCGGCGTCTAAAATAGCAACGAGCTTTACCTCGGGCATATCCAGCCCCTCGCGAAGGAGGTTGATACCGATAAGTACGTCGAAATCGCCCCGCCTTAGGCCGTCTACGATTTCCACCCGCTCTAAGGTATCGATATCGCTGTGCATATATTTTACTTTTAAGGCACGCTCTTGGAAATATTCGGTGAGGCGCTCTGCCATGCGCTTGGTTAGCGTAGTAACGAGCACCCTGCCGCCATCTTCTATCGTCTTGTGAATTTCCCCGAACAGGTGCTCGATTTGCCCTTCGATAGGTACGACGGTTATTTCGGGATCGAGCAGCCCGGTGGGGCGAATAATTTGCTCTGCCACTTGGGAGGCTTGCTCCATTTCGTACGCGGCAGGCGTTGCCGAAACGCATATCATTTGCGGAATGCGTTCGTCGAATTCTTCAAAGGTCAAGGGGCGGTTATCGTATGCCGATTGCAGGCGAAAACCGTACCCTACAAGGTTGTTTTTCCGCGCGCGGTCGCCGTTATACATGGCGTGAATTTGCGGCAACGTCATATGGCTTTCGTCGATAAAAACGAGGAGGTCTTTTGGGAAGTAATCGAGGAGGGTAAAGGGGGCCTCGCCGGGCGATCTGCCGTCGAAATAGCGAGAATAGTTTTCTACCCCGCTGCAGTAGCCGATTTCGCGCATCATCTCCAAATCGTACGCGGTGCGCTGGGAAAGGCGCTGCGCCTCTAACAAGCGGCCTGCCTGCTCGTGCGCGGCAACCTCCTTTTCCATATCCTTTTCAATTTGCTCCAAAGCGCTTGCCATCGTTGCAGACCCCACCGCGTAGTGGCTGGCGGGAAAAATAACGGTGTGAGAAAGGGAGGAAACCACGTTGCCGGTAACGGGCTCTGCCTCGGTAATGCGATCGATTTCGTCGCCAAAAAACTCTACCCGTATATACTTTTCGCTGCTATCTGCGGGGAAAATTTCCACCACGTCGCCGCGTACGCGGAAGGTGGAACGGGTAAAATCCATATCGTTTCTCGTATACTGAATAGCAACGAGGCGGCGCATCAGCTCGTCGCGCTCCATTTCCTGCCCGGGGCGGAGAGAAATGCCCAGCTTGTAATATTCTTCGGGCGCGCCAAGGCCGTAAATACAGGAAACGGACGCCACCACGATTACGTCTCTACGCTCGGCAAGCGAGCAGGTTGCGCTGTGGCGCAGCTTATCAATTTCGTCGTTTATAGAAAGATCCTTTTCGATATAAGTATCCGTTTGGGGAATGTACGATTCGGGCTGGTAATAATCGTAATAGGAAACGAAGTATTCCACACGGTTTTCGGGGAAAAAGGTACGGAATTCGTTGCAAAGCTGTGCGGCAAGCGTTTTGTTGTGCGCAATGACGAGGGTGGGACGGTTTACCTTTTCAATGACGTTTGCCATGGTAAAGGTTTTACCGCTACCAGTAACGCCCAAAAGGACTTGCGTACGCAAGCCGTCTAAAACCCCTTCGGTCAGCTTTTCAATTGCTTGCGGCTGATCGCCCGTGGGGCGGTAGTCGCTGTGCAGTTTAAAATCCATACTGTTCCTTTTTTGTAAAAGTTTATTTTTTAATTTTATGAAGGTTTCGTTTCTAAAATATTTTTACTAAAATTTTGCCCACCAAAAAGCCGATAGCGGCAAACCCAACGGTTACGGCAAGCTTAAAAAAAAGATAACGGCGCGTTTGCACCTCTTCCCGCTCAAACGCTTCGCCTTTGGCGTGCAAACTAATGCAAAAAACGGGCTCTCCGTGGCGGCGCGTTTTAATTACGTCGAAATAATCGTCCATTTCCAACAAACGCAAAACGCGCTCCATATCGGAAAAGGTCATCGCTTTTTCGCCCCTTCTCCATTTTCGCTCGGCAGCTTTTTCATATAAAAATTCCGGGCTAACGAGGCAGGAAGAAGCCCCGTCGCACACGGCAAGCACCGCGCGCATAACCCTCTTTTCTCCGGAAGAAAGACCCATACTTCCCTCCTAAAAAAGCGCGGCAAGCAGCAAAACGAGCGCCGCACCTGCCGCCGCCCCCAAAAAAGAAGGAAGGCTTTGCAGGAGCTTTTTGCGCCAAATACTGCGCCGCGGCAAGGACTCTAGCCCCATCGTAACGCTGCGCCCTTTGGGAAGAGCGGTTAAACAGTATTCGTCGCCATCGGCATACTTTACGCTGACGTATTCCCTTTGCGATAAAAACGCCACGATTTGCCGCAAAGACTCGCGGTCTACCCGCCCCGAAAGGTCGCGCACCACGTCGTCCGCATCGATCACTTGGTATCCACCATCCTCGGTAACGAGATTAACGTACGCCATTACCGCCGCCGTTTTTTCATCTAACAAGGCTATTTCCTCCTTATTTTACCATACTTTGCGCCGTTTGGCAATTGAATTGCAAACATTCGTTTGCCTTTTTTATCCTTCGCCCCGGCGACTCTATTAGAAAAAACACTTCCTTCCTCTCCCCCATAATATGCCCAAAACCGCACGCGAATATGCAGCCGCAACCTTCCTGCTCCATACAAAATCGGCAGACTCTTTCCTACTCGATACAAAACCGACCGCCGCTTCTTACTCCATACAAAATCGGCCGCCGCTTTTCCCCCTCCTTTTTATAGAAACGCCTTTCCCTTGCAGGCGCGCCGTTTCCGCAGGAGGAGGCTGCTTCGAGGCGTAGCGTTTTCTTGCCATAAAAAACCCCGTCTGCGCGGCTGGCTGACGGGGCGTGACGTTATTAAGAACGTTAAAGGTTATGCGTTTTCCCCTTTTGCGGTGGCAATTAGAGATTTTTTACGCGTTTGCATTGCAGTAATTACAGCTTGTATATCGGCAGCGTGCGCATTTTCAAATGCGGCGAAAAAGGCAGATTTTTTATCGTTTATCGCTTTTTCAAT
>JAFOHH010000212.1 GCA_017421905.1 Clostridia bacterium | reverse complement strand
GTCGCGGCAATCCGACCAGGCTGTTTCCTTCCAATCGCTCCAAGAGGGAGGCGGCGTAAAGACGGGGTTTTGGGGACATTTTTCCCAGGTGATTAAATCGGTAGACCAAGCAAGGCAGGCCGATTGCGCCATTTCGTAATTGACGCCCGTATAAATCATGTAGTAGGTGCCGTCCTTTTGCACGATGGAGGGCGACCATATTTGATAGCTATCCGGCCCGTTGTTTTCGCACGCAAGCACGTTTGGGAGGGTTTCCCAATTTTTTAAATCGGTAGAAACGATATGACCAAAGGAGCGGCAGGGGCGCTGTGCCCATTCGTACCCGATGGCGTGCTTATTGAAAAAAATATGCACCTCCTCCCCTTTTACCACGACGCTATGATCGGCAATCCATTCGCCCGGCGGGCTGAATTTCCCCTTTAAGGGAAACTCTCCGCGCTCTAATGCCTCGATATAAGAAAGGGCGCGCGCGGTTAAGGTTTGCACGGTAACGCCGCCGTCGCAACCAAACCTGCCGTGGGGCGTTGCGCCCGTGGTAAGCATTTCGGCGCGGTCTAACAGCGCGGCCGTATTGGCATAGGTTTTTTGCGTTTCGTAATCGGTGGCGTTGCAAAATTTTTCCAAACGGTTACGAAGAGAAATATACGTCTTTAAATAATCGTTCATGACTAGCTCCTTGACTTTTAGACATTTGGGGGTGATGGTTGGCGCGACAAAAAACAGGTGCAGCAAAAGGGCTTTTACCCGATTGCAATTACGGTTGATACAAAACGATTGTATTGCCTTGCAGGGTTTTAGGCAGATCGATTAAGCGCTGATTTTCCGAGCCGCGAAAGGCAAGGGAAATGTTTTTTTGCTCTTCGATAAATCTGCCGTCTACAAGCACGTCGATTTGCTGTAAAAGGGCGCGCGCGGTATCGGTTGCGGCGCGGCTACCCGAAAGCAGTTCTTCGTAAGTAAAGCCCGAATACACCCATACCGTTTTGTGAGGATAGCGGCTTTTTACCGCCGTAACGAGAGAAAGTACCTCCGCTTGATTTTCCGGCTCGAACGGTTCGCCGCCAAGAACGGTAAGCCCTGCGATATAATCGGGCGCAAGGGAGGCTATAATTTCCTCCTCCGTCTTTTTCGTATAGGGCGTGCCGAAGGTAAAATCCCACGCCTCGGCGTTAAAGCAGTTTTTGCAATGGTGGCGGCAGCCCGAAACGAAAAGGGAGGTGCGAACGCCCTCTCCGTTGGCGATATCGTAAAATTTAACGTTTGCTACGTACATAATATCCTCGTAAACGTGGCGGAAACGAATCCGTTTCCGCCATAAGTTTTGTTTTGCGCCTAAAAAGGCTTTTTATAAGTGCAGTACGCGCTCTTTAATTTCTTGCGTTCTGCCCTGATTCCAGTACTGCGTGCCGATATAACCGCACGTTCTTCTTGCAACGTTGAGCTTGGACTGATCGCGATTGCCGCATTTGGGGCATTTCCAAACGAGCTTTCCGCCGTCGTTTACGATGCGAATTTCTCCATCGAACCCACATTCTTGGCAATAGTCGCTTTTGGTGTTGAGTTCGGCATACATAATATTTTCGTAAATAAATTTCATAACCGAAAGCACGGCGGGGATGTTGTTCGTCATATTAGGCACTTCGATATAGGAAATTGCACCACCCGGAGAAAGCTGCTGGAATTCACTTTCGAATTTCAGCTTGGTAAAGGCGTCGATTTCTTCGGCAACGTGTACGTGGTAGCTGTTGGTGATGTAGTTTTTATCGGTTACGCCTTCAATTACGCCAAAGCGTTGTTGCAAGCATTTGGCAAACTTGTAAGTAGTGCTTTCCAGCGGCGTGCCGTATAAGGAGAAATCGATATTGTGCTTTTGCTTCCATTCCTTACAGCGGTCGTTCATATGCTGCATAACGGCAAGAGCAAAGGGCTTTGCCTCCGTAGAGGTGTGCGATTTACCCGTCATATACTTCACACATTCGTAAAGCCCTGCGTAGCCGAGCGAAATGGTAGAATAGCCGCCATAGAGGAGCTTATCGATCGTTTCTCCCTTTTTAAGGCGGGCAAGTGCGCCGTATTGCCACAAAATGGGGGCGGCATCGGAAAGCGTACCCTTTAAGCGGTTGTGGCGGCAAAGGAGCGCGCGGTAGCAAAGATCTAAACGCTCGTCAAAAATTTTCCAAAACTTTTCCTCGTCTGCGCCAGAAGAAAGGGCTACGTCTACAAGATTGATGGTAACCACGCCTTGGTTGAATCTGCCGTAATATTTGGGCTTGCCGTTTTCGTCTACGTAAGGCGTTAAAAAGCTTCTGCAACCCATGCAGGTATAGCAATGCCCTTCTCCGTTTTTATCCACCTTAAATTCCAGCATTTTCTTTTCGGAAATATAATCGGGAACCATGCGCTTTGCCGTGCATTTTGCCGAAAGCTCGGTTAAATACCAGTAGGGCTGATCTTCGGAAATATTGTCGGGCTCTAACACGTAAATAAGCTTGGGGAAGGCGGGGGTAATCCATACGCCCGATTCGTTTTTAACGCCTTGAATGCGTTGCAGCAGCGTTTCTTCGATAATCATGGCAAGGTCGGCCTTTTCTTGCGCGTTTCTCGCCTCGTTTAAATACATAAATACCGTAATAAAAGGCGCTTGACCGTTGGTGGTAAGTAGGGTTACAACCTGATATTGAATGGTTTGAATGCCCCTTCTTACCTCCTCGCGCAGGCGTTTTTCGGCAATTTTATGAATGGCGTCTTCGTCCGTAATGCCGAGCGTAGCAAGCTCTTCTACCACTTCTTTTCTAATTTTTTTGCGGCTTACGTCTACAAAAGGCGCAAGGTGGGTAAGCGAAATGGACTGACCGCCGTATTGATTAGATGCAACCTGCGCAATAATTTGCGTTGCAATATTGCACGCCGTAGAAAAGCTGTGGGGCGTTTCGATCATCGTGCCCGAAATAACCGTGCCGTTTTGCAGCATATCTTCAAGGTTTACGAGGTCGCAATTGTGCATATGTTGGGCAAAATAGTCCGCATCGTGAAAATGGATAATCCCTTGGTCGTGCGCGGCAACGATTTCCTCCGGGAGAAGAATACGGCGGGTTAAATCTTTGCTGACCTCCCCTGCCATATAATCGCGCTGCACGCTGTTTACCGTGGGGTTTTTGTTGGAGTTTTCTTGCTTAACTTCCTCGTTATTGCACTCGATAAGCGTTAAAATTTGGTCGTCCGTGGTGTTTGATTTTCTTACGAGGGCACGGGTATAGCGATAGGTAATATAGTTTCTGGCAACGGAAAAGGCGCGGATTTGCATTAATCCGTTTTCTACCATATCCTGAATTTCTTCCACCGAAAAAGCGCGCGTGGAAGCACTTGCCGCCGCCTCTACCGCGTTTGCAATGCTTTGAATTTGCTCGGGCGAAACACGCTCGGTTTCCGCAACCGATTCGTTAGCCTTAGTGAGCGCAACGATGATTTTTTGAATGTCGAACGGCGCTTCGGCACCGCTTCTTTTTATAATTCTCATACGGGAAATTCCCCCTTATATCAAACTTCGCATTCATTATATCGCATATCTTTTTATTTGTCAACCCCTATTTTCAACATTTTGTGGTTTTTTTAAAATATTTTTATGCACACCACAATATATTGTGTAATTTAAAAAGCAGAACGCAACTTGTTTTAAGGGGAATTTTTACAAAAAACCGTGCGTTTAAAGAAAATTCTTTCCATAAAAGCAAACAAAAAAAGCACCCGTAAAGGCGCTTTTTATAGAAAGGTTAAAGAGTTGTTTGGCGGAGGGGCGGAAGGATTATTCCAGCTCGAACGCGCCGGTGTAAAGCTGATAGTATTTTCCCTTTTGGGCAATGAGATCGGCGTGGCTGCCGCGCTCGATAATTCTGCCGTGATCCAGCACCATAATAACGTCTGCATTTTGCACGGTGGAAAGGCGGTGCGCAATAACGAAAACCGTTCTGCCCTTCATCAGTTCGTCCGTTCCCTTTTGTACGAGCGCCTCGGTACGCGTATCGATGGAGGAGGTTGCTTCGTCTAAAATCATAACGGGAGCATCGGCAACGGCGGCGCGCGCAATGGAAAGAAGCTGGCGTTGACCTTGCGAGAGGTTTGCTCCGTCGGACGTGAGCATGGTTTGATAGCCTTCCGGCAGGCGGGAAATAAAGTCGTGCGCGTTGGCAAGCTTTGCAGCGGCGTAAACCTCTTCGTCCGTGGCGTCTAAACGGCCGTAGCGGATGTTTTCCATAACCGTACCCGTAAAGAGGTTGGTATCTTGCAAAACAATGCCGAGGGAGCGACGCAAATCGGCCTTTTTAATTTTGTTGATGTTGATTCCGTCGTAACGCACTTTGCCGTCTGCAATGTCGTAAAAACGGTTAATGAGGTTGGTAATTGTCGTTTTACCCGCACCCGTTGCGCCGACGAAGGCAACCTTTTGACCCG
>JAFOHH010000211.1 GCA_017421905.1 Clostridia bacterium | reverse complement strand
TTGCCCAAAGCGCCTTTTATTTCACCTTGCGGAGAAGAGAATTATGAATCAAGAAATGCTTAAAAAATATGCAAAGATGATAGACGCCTACGTAAAGCCCAATATTTTTGCCAGCTGTAGCCCTGCTTGCGGCGTATTAAAACATCCTTACGTAGACCCTTCTGCCCAGTATGCCGGCAATTTGTGGGACTGGGATAGCTACTGGGTAATTAAAGCTATGATTTTGGCGCTAGAGCGTTATCGTTCGGACGAAAACTTCGATTACAGCGGCAAGCGCGAAAAGCTGCTGCTCCACGCCAAGGGCACGATTACGAATTTCTTCGACCATCAGGAAGAGGACGGCTTTATCCCCATGATGATTACCTCCTCCGGTCCGTTTATGACCTTTTATCGCGACGAGCACCGCGCAGGCAAACGTCACAACGCCCATAAGCCCTTTTTACTGCAAAACATTTTGCAAATTTGCAAGTACGAGGGGGATTACTCTTGGGTAGACGTAAATCGTGCCGTGCGTTATTTGGAATATTACGAAAGAGAGCAATTTAATGCAAAAGCAGGCCTCTTTTTCTGGGTGGACGACGTAATGATCGGCATCGATAACAACCCCACCGTATTCTTCCGCCCCAACAATAGCAGCGCCGATATTTATCTAAACGCCTTTATGGCGCTGGAATACGACGCCTTAACGGAAATTTTAACGGCGGTGGGAGATAGCCGTGCGGCAGAAGTTTCCGCCCGCGGCGAGGCCTTTAAACGCCACTTAAACGACGTATGCTACGACAAAAAGGACGATATTTACTACTCGCACGATTTACTCTTTTACGGTGAGGAAGACCGCCTTGTTGCCAACGGCTTTTTACTGCACGAATGGATGATTCCCGCTTGGAAGTCCATGCCTATGAAAATCCGTTTTTGGGGCTGTTTCCTGCCTATGTATGCAGGTTTTTGCGACAAAGACCGTGCAAAGGCCATGGCGCAAAAGCACCTAACCGACCCCGCCGTTATGGCAAATTACGGTGTGCGCACGGTTGCCAGCGACGAAATTTTTTACAATTTGGAAAAGACCTCCAACCCCTCTAACTGGCTGGGCGCAATTTGGATGGTTGCCAACTACTGCGTGTATAAGGGCTTGAAAAATTACGATCTTTCCTTAAGCCGCGATTTGGCAGAGCGCTCCATTCGCTTGCTCGGCGAAAACTTGGAAAAATCGGGCGCGATGTACGAAAGCTATTTGCCCGATACGGGCGAGCCCTGCTTGTACCCCAACTTCTTTAACTGGAACGTCCTCGTCCTCGAAATGCTAAACGATATGGAGGCGTAACCTGTTTGCAAAAGGGAGGGTATCCCATTTTGGCGGCATATAAATTGATATCGCAAGAAAACAATAAAACGGCTTTGGCACACGCCAAAGCCGTTTTCGTTGCAAATTGTAGGGGAAGGGGGTATGTTATCTGGAGCAGGCATCGCACACCGTTTCCATTTGGATCAGGTTGGTACTGCCGCAGCAATGCATCTGCCCGCCCGTGAGAACCACGCGCTCGCCGGAGGAGAGGTTTAGTTTGTCTTTAATTCTTTCCACACCTTCGGCAAACATTTTATCGCGGTCGTCGTATTCGTTAATTACCACGGGGATAACGCCCCAGCTAAGTGCCAGCTTACGGCTTGCGCTTTCGTGCGGGGTCATACCCAAAATGGGCATCGTGGGGCGGAAGCGTGAAATCATGCGGCAGGTAATGCCCGAAACGGAAAACACGCCGATTGCCGATGCCTCAATATCAAGCGCCATGCCAACAGCCGCGTGCGAAATAGCATCCAGCGTGTTTTGCATACGAAAATCCGTTTGATGGAAGCGTTCGCGGTAGTCAATATGGCGTTCGGTTTCCTCGGCAATTTCCGCCATGGTGCGCACGGCAAGGTCGGGGTATTTACCTGCGGCGGTTTCTCCGCTTAGCATTATGGCAGAAGACCCGTCGTACACGGCGTTTGCCACGTCCGAAATTTCCGCGCGGGTGGGGCGTGCGGAGTGAATCATCGATTCCAGCATTTCGGTTGCGGTAATTACGCGCTTGCCCATTAGGCGGCAGGCGGTAATAATTTTCTTTTGCAAAGAAGGCAGCTCGATAAAGGGAATTTCCACCCCAAGATCGCCTCGGGCAACCATAATACCGCTACATTCAGCGGCAATTTTTTCCAAATTATCCACACCGCTGCGGTTTTCAATTTTGGCAATCAGCTCAATATCGTGTCCGCCGTTGGTAATTAAAAAGTCCTGCACGGCTTGCACGTCGCTCGCGCGCGAAAC
>JAFOHH010000210.1 GCA_017421905.1 Clostridia bacterium | reverse complement strand
TTCGTTTTTGCTGTTTTTTATGCTCTGTTATATGGTGGAAAAGCCGTAAAATTTTCCTTAATTCAGTCGAAAAATTGCGTAATTTTTCTTTAATTTTAAAGGGGAGGAAAGCCTATAAAACCCCTTCTTTCATTGCATAGAAAATGGGCAGATATCAACCGAATAGCTTTCTTTTTTAGTAAGTAATTTGGTGATAGAAGGCTTGAAAAAGGACCGAAACTCGGGTAATTTTTTCCTCCAAAGGGGCATTAATCTTTATCAAATCGTCGTTTTTTTTCTCCAAAACGCGCGCCAAATTCCGCCAAAAAGTGTAGGATTTCCAACCTAAAAAACCGATAATTCCGCCAAAAATTGTAGGGTTTTCGGGGTAAATTTTGCATTTTTTGTCTAAAAACGGCACTTTTTAACGCTTTACGCAAAATATATTTTGTAATAAATTATTAAAAAGTATTCAAAAGGGTTGAAATTCAAAATGATATATGTTATAATTTAGTCGTATGTAAAAAACCTTTACAGGATAAAAAAATATTTGGAGGTTCGTATGACAAAGAAATCTGTTGTGCCTTTCAACGGTACAAAAGAACAAGAAGCAAAACTTTACGAAGTTTTGGAAAGTCTGAAAAACGTTCGCGGGGCGGTTATGCCTGCTTTGCAACAAGCCCAGGACATCTACGGTTATCTTCCTATCGAAGTACAGAAGATGATCGCCGACTATTTGGGAGTGCCCTTGGCAGAAGTATACGGCATTGCCACCTTCTATGCTCAATTCTCCTTAACGCCCAGCGGTAAGTACAAAATCGGCGTATGCCTTGGTACTGCTTGCTACGTTAAAGGCTCTGGTGACGTTTTCGAGAAATTCCAAAAAATTCTCGGCTTAGACGGTCCTGGTCTCACGGATGACGGCAAATTCTCTCTCGAAGCAACTCGTTGCATCGGTTGCTGCGGTCTTGCACCCGTACTTACGGTTAACGGTGAAGTATACGGTAAAGTAACGGTTGACCAAGTAGAAGGCATTCTTGCCAAGTACGAATAATCGGAGGAAATCGAAAATATGAAAAACATAGCCGAACTTTCTCAAATTCGCGACCTTTATAAAGCGGATCTTGGCGACAGAAATATCGAAGCTGTCGGCAAATTACAAGGTAAATATAAAAAACACGTTTTAGTATGCGGTGGTACCGGTTGTACCTCCGGCCATTCGGAAGACGTATACGCAGCATTCGTTAACGGCATTAAAGAAGCTGGCATCGAAAACGACGTTAAAGTTGTTTTAACCGGTTGCTTTGGTCTTTGTGCCCTCGGTCCTGTCGTAGTCGTTTATCCCGAAGGTTCCTTCTACACCCAAGTTAAAGCAGATCAAGTTGCAGAAATCGTAGAAGAACATTTGAAAAACGGCAACGTTGTTAAAAAGTATCTCTATCCCGAAACGGTAGAAGGGGATACCGTTAAATCGTTGTACGACACCCATTTCTATCACAAACAACAACGTATCGCACTTCGCAACTGCGGTTTAATCGATCCCGAAGATATCAACGAATATATCGCTCGCGACGGTTATCAAGCCCTTGCAAAGGTTCTTACGTCCATGACGCAAGACGAAGTTATCCAAACCGTGCTCGACTCCGGTCTTCGCGGCCGTGGCGGCGGTGGCTTCCCCACCGGTAGAAAGTGGATGTTCACCAAAGCATCCGTATCCGATAAGAAATACGTTGCTTGTAACGCCGACGAAGGCGACCCCGGCGCATTCATGGACCGGTCCGTTCTCGAAGGCGACCCCCACGCTTTAATCGAAGCAATGGCAATCGCTGCATACGCCATCGGTTCCGACCAAGGTTACGTTTACGTTCGTGCGGAATACCCCATCGCCGTTCGCAGATTGCAAGTTGCTATTAACCAAGCAAGAGAAAACGGACTTCTCGGTCAAAACATTCTTGGCACGGGCTTCAATTTCGATATGGAAATTCGCCTTGGTGCAGGCGCATTCGTTTGCGGCGAAGAAACGGCTCTTATGATGAGTATCGAAGGTAACCGTGGCGAACCCCGTCCCCGTCCTCCCTTCCCCGCAGTAAAAGGTTTGTTTGGCAAACCCACCCTTCTCAATAACGTAGAAACTTACGCAAACATTCCCCAAATCATCTTAAACGGTGTAGAATGGTTCACCTCTATGGGTACGGAAAAGAGCAGAGGTACTAAGGTATTCGCGCTCGGCGGTAAAATTACCAACACCGGCCTTGTAGAAGTTCCCATGGGTACGACCCTCCGCGAAGTTGTATACGAAATCGGCGGCGGCATCCCTGGCGGCAAACAATTTAAAGCTGCTCAAACGGGTGGTCCTTCCGGCGGTTGCATCCCCGCATCCTTAATCGATACCAAAATCGACTACGATAGCTTAATCGCCATCGGCTCCATGATGGGTAGTGGTGGTCTTATCGTTATGGACGAAGACAACTGTATGGTAGACATCGCTAAATTCTTCCTCGAATTTACGGTTGACGAATCCTGCGGTAAATGTACCGCTTGCCGTCTTGGTACCAAGCGTCTTTATGAAATGCTTACCAAGGTTACCGAAGGTAAAGCAACCATGGAAGACCTTGAAAAGATGGAAGAACTTTGCTACTACATCAAAGACAACTCCCTCTGCGGCCTTGGACAAACTGCTCCCAACCCCGTACTTTCCACGCTCAAATACTTCCGTGACGAATACGAAGC
>JAFOHH010000209.1 GCA_017421905.1 Clostridia bacterium | reverse complement strand
TATCGGGCGGCATTAACCACCCCTACCCCGATATGCATTGGCTGTTTGCCACCACGCTTATCGAAACGCTGTTCGATTTAAACGCGGATTGATTACTTTGGAAAATTGATACGCTTTATGAAACGTAAATTTATTCCGATTATCGCGCTCGTAGCGGTTGCGGCAATTTCTATATCGGTAGGGCTCGTTCTTTTGCTCGGTCAAAACCAAAAGCCCAAAGGCCCCTCCTTTTCCGAAGGGTTTGATTTTGCCGAGGTAGAAGGCGGCTGGGCCGTTGTAGACTACGCCGGTACGGACGTTGAAGTAGTAATCCCCGAAAAATATAACGGCAAGCCCGTCGTTTCTATCGGCACGGCAGGCTATCGCGCAAACGGCACGCAGGACGGCTTTTACGCAAACGATAAAATCGTTACCGTGCACGTGCCCGACAGCGTAACCACCATTTGGAAAATGGCCTTTTCCGAATGCGAAAACCTAATAGAAGTTACCGGCTGCAAAAACGTGCGCACCGTGGGCGATTCGGCCTTTGCCAACTGCTCCAAATTAAAAAAGGCGGCGCTTGGCAACAAGCTGGAAGTTTTGGGCGAATCGGCCTTTTCCAACTGCCAAAGCTTGGAAACGGTTTCCCTCCCCAACACCGTGAAACGGGTAGCCTCTTCGGCGTTTTTCCGTTGCAACGCGCTTAATATGACGGTAGAAAAGGGCGTAAAATTCGTTGGGAACGCAAAAAACCCGCATTTGGTTGCCCTGCTTGCCGAATCTTCGGAAATCACCACCGCGGTTATTCCCGATTCCACCAAAATTATTTCCGACCTTGCTTTTATGCTTTGCACCAAGCTTACCACCGTTAGCGTAGGCAGCGGCGTAGAGTTTGTTGGCAAGGATGCCTTTATTACCTGCAACAACCTAACCTATCGCACGGTAAACGGCGTAAATTACCTCGGCAACGATAAAAACCCCTGCGTTATTGCAATGGGCGTTGCGCAAGGCGCAGAAAAAGCCGTTGCATTAAGCGACGATTGCCGCATTTTATATAACGGTTTTACCCTTGGCTTAACGGAAACTCTTACCATCGGCAAAAGCCTTTTGTACGTTCCCGAAAAAACGCTGGGAACGAACGCCCTTACCGCCTTTGCCGTTTCCGAACAAAACGCCGCTTTAAAGGCGATAGACGGCGTTCTGTACACGAAGGACGGCAAAACGCTGCTTGCATATCCTTCCCAAAAGGAGGACGCAAGCTTTACCGTTGGCGGAGAGGTTACCACGATTGCAGCGCACGCTTTTCTCGATGCGAATAATCTTTCCTCGCTTACCATTTCCCAGTCGGTTACGACGATTGAAGCAGGCGCTTTTCTCAACGCCGTACGCCTAACGGAGGTGGTATTTACCGTACCCACGGGTTGGGTTTGCGTAACTGGCGGCACGGAAAGCCCCCTGCCCGAAAGCATCGTAGCAAACACTTCGCTTATCGCCATTAAGCTTATCACCGACTATCAAAACGCTTACGCGCGCCACTAACCTTTGCTTTCCGTTCCGCATTCGCGGAATTTATGAAAAACGAAAGCCTTTCGCCGTTTGGCGAAAGGCTTTTTCTTTGTTCTTTTAAACCCGTACCTAAGTGGTGTAACCGCGCGCGTTTTGGGTAAAGCGTTCGGCTTGGGGCGGGGTTGCGCCCTTTATTCGGCGGTGGTTGCAGCAGCTTCGGCACGCGCTTTTTTGCGCAGCTGCAGGGCGTAGAGCTTTTGCAGGCGGTGGCGGTTATATCGTTGCACGAGTACGGGCGGAATTTGCAAAAAGAAGTTTACGAGAATTACGGGCAGGGCAATCGTCCACTTTAGCGCGCCGGGCGCAAACAGCAGCAAAATAAAGCCGAGCGGTGCGGAATAGATATGCATAATTTCGGCGTACGCCGTTTCGCGCAAAAACAGGGCGAGGTAGGCAGGGTCTTCGGGACTAGTCACCTTGGTTTTATCGAAAATTTTAAGCAGCGCGCCCGTTTCGGGAATTTTATCCTTCCACGCCTTTATTTTTAGCTTATCGTAGCACTTTTTTTCTTTATCGGAAACAGCGTACCGCTTACGTTCTACCGCAAACAGTTTTTTGGGTAAAGCGCGCGTTAGGCAGGCGATAACGGCATCCAGCGCAAACGCCGCCAAAACGAAAACCACCGTAAGCACGGCAAGTAGCCAAGGTGCGTAAGGTTCGGGCACAAAAAGGGCGTTTAACGCCGCCACAATGACGGTTGCCACGCCGATGATAGTTAAATAATAACGGAACATAAACTTCTCCTTTGTTAGAACCGGAGCAGGGCAAAAAGCATTTCCTCCCCCCGCAAAAGGGCGGGACAAAAAGAATTGCTCTTCCCCGAAAAAGGGGTGGGGCAAAAAGAATTGCCCTTCCCCAGAAAAGGGTGGAGTAAAAAGCGTTTCCTTCCCCCGCAAAAGGGCGGAGTAAAAAAATTGCTCTTCCGCGCAAAAGGGCGGGGCTGCGCCTTTTATTAGAAAAGGGGTAAAAGCCCTTATTCCTCCTCTTGGCAGGTATAAACGAGCGGTTTGCCGTACACCTCTTCGTACT
>JAFOHH010000208.1 GCA_017421905.1 Clostridia bacterium | reverse complement strand
AGTGAGGATTTCCTGCTCGTGATAAGCGGAAATAAGGGTTACGGTTACCGTTTCGGGACGCCATGCGGCGTGCAGGGTGCAAGCCTCGGTAATTGCCTCGCCTTGATACGGGAGGGTGAAAAGCTCATCGTAAAACCAGCCGAGGAATACTTCGTTTTCGCGCGAGGGAATTTGAGTAAGGGGCGTGCCGTAGGGGTGAGAAAGCGTCGTTTGTTCTTCCCCGTTTTGTAAGATGACGGGAAGGTTTGCATCTACCCATTTTGCATATAGCGTGCAAGAGGAGGTTATTTCTTGGCCTCTATATTTGGTGGTAAAGGAGGGATCGAAATACCAACCTTCGAGAAGATAATCGGGTTTTTCTAAGGTGGGGGGAACGAGTTCTTGGCCGCCCCCGATTTCTTGCGCGGGGACTACCGTGCCGTTGTTGGTTTGAAAGCCGATTAAAACGCGGCGGCGACATTTTGCGTAAATGGTTACCGACCCCGTAACGACGTTGTTTGGCAAGGGCGTGGTAAAATTTTCATCTAAATACCAGCCTTCGAAAACATAACTACTTGGAATCGCGGCGCCAATACAAGCGGGGCTTCCGGCAGGAATTTCCATTGTGCGCGTAGAGCCGCCCTCTTTTATCGTGATAACCCACGTTTCTTGCGAAGGAGTGGGCGTAGGCGTTGGAGCGCATGCAGATAACGCAGCAACGCATAGCGTAGCCACGAATAAACATAATAAAATGCGAGTAAACTTAAATTTCATATCTATCCTCTTCTGGGGGGTTATACAAGATTTTAAAAGAAGGGCCGATTGCAGGCACACTTCCACTATTATATTTATTATAAAGCATTTTTCATCCGTTTGCAACCGCTTTTTCGATATTTTGCCACCCACTTCCGTTTTTTTATAAAAAAAACGGAGAAAAAAAGCAGAACCGAATAAACGATTCTGCTTTTTAGCTTTGATTTTATAAAATTGTACTGCGCTGTCGCAAGGTGGGCGAACGGAAAATTGCGCCCTAAAGTTACAGATTATAGGGTTCTTCTCCGGCAAAAAAGGGTTTACCTTGATCGTAAGCGGCGGCATTTTCTCCTCCAACTTTACCGAGCACGGCAAATGCCTCGTTGTTGTAATGGGCGCGTTCGTACGACTGATATTTTTCGGGTTGCAGTAAAAGCGAGCCTGCAATGCGCGTTAAAATAACGCCGTCTCCGCGGGCGGCAACCGCCTCTTGGGCGCGGAGAATGGGGAAATCACGCTCGTCTTCGGTAAAACGGGCAACGCGAATGATAAAAAAGGCGTCGATTGCGATATCTTGCTTTAAGTCCTTGATAAAGGTGGAAAGCAGGGTTTCGTATTCCTGCTGGGTGCGGCTTTCGATTGCATCGCTTTCCCCCTGCAAAAACACGGCGTAGCGGCGACGAACGTTTTCCTTTCCTATCGCTTTTTCAGCGGCAAGAAATTTACGGGTTAAAAGCGCATACGCCTCACCACCTTTTTGCCAGTACGCAATGGTGGTTGACCCTTTTGCTGCGTGAACGGCAACTACTTCCTGCCCGCTTGCCTTGGCGTAGGTATCGCAAAAATAGGGAGGGAGCGAGCCGCAACCTTGCCACGCGGCAAGGAGCGTATCGGAAAGGTCGACGTTCCCCTTTGTACCGTCTGCCTTTAAGTCTTCCCCCGCGGGGTGGCAAAGAGGCACGAGCGTATCGGTAAGCAGGCGGTATTCCCGGCTTTTATAAGCAGGCTCGTTAGGGCTGGGCAAAACACCCGTTTGCCCCTGCATATTGCTTTGACCGGTAAAAAGAAATAAATCCGTCATAATAACTCCTTTCGGCTATGCCGAAGAATTAAAAAAACAACTTTTTTATAGCGCAAAAAAGACGATAGAGGCGGAGGCAAGCAATAACGTTACCGCCGTTTTTTTGGTAAATTTATCCTTAAAGAGCACGATGCCGAGAATTGCCATTAGCAAAAGCCCACCACAAGAAAGCACGGCAAAATGTACCGCCGCAGGAATTTTGGTGGCAATGATTAGGTTGAGTAAATT
>JAFOHH010000207.1 GCA_017421905.1 Clostridia bacterium | reverse complement strand
GGCATAGGTGGGGCTGACGGTAGTGATGCGGTCGGCATAGGCAAGGCCGGCCTTCATGGCGTTGGCGCCATCCCAGCCCTCCTTGAAAACATCCATGGAGGTCAGCAGGCCGTCGGGAAGACCGGTCCAGTAGCGCAGCGTGTTGACGCCGTAGGCGCCCTGGAAGCGCAGGTTGTGGATGGTCAGAATGCTCCTGGCCGAGCTGACAGGCGTGCCGGCAAACTGGGTCCGCAGATAGACGGGCACCAGCGCGGCCTGCCAGTCGTGGCAGTGCACGATGTCGGGAATCCAGTCAAGATAGTTGAGTACGGCCAGTGCGGCCTTGGAGAAGAAGCAGTAGCGCGGAATATCGTCAACCAGATTGGTGTAGGGGTTGCTTGTATATTTCGATTCTTCCGCAGGGCAATACCGCATGATTTTGGCGGCACGCAAGGCACAAGGCGAATTTGGCCGCAGGGGCTGCTTGCTTTCTTATTTAAGTAAGGATTTATTAACCTGGACCTTGCAACCCGAGCCCTTTTATGCGCCCGATGCCTTTTATATGCACGAATGCCCCGACCTATTTCAAATGGGCGAATGGTACTATTTGCTGTTTAGCGAATTTAACGACAAGCATTGTACGCGCTACCGCATGTCTAAAAGCCCCACGGGGCCTTGGATTGCTCCCGAAATAGACACCTTTGACAACCGCTGTTTTTACGCAGCAAAAACGGCGGCAACCCAAACGGGCAAACGCTATCTATTTGGGTGGAATCCTACCAAAGAAGGAGAAAAGGATTACGCGCTATGGCAATGGGGCGGTTCTTTTGTGGCGCATCAAATTTGCCAAAGGGCGGATGGCACGCTCTACGCCAAGCTGCCGGACACGGTAAACGCGGCGCTCGGTTGCGAACAAAAGGCAACGCTCGCCTATAAAAACAACTACTTGCAGTCCGAGGCGGAATCCTTCCGTACCGACCCACAAGGTTACGCCTACGCTCTGTTTGAAAAAACGCCTACCGTCGGCAAAATTTCCTGCGATTTCACCTACCACGGCGGCGGCGATTTCGGCATTCTTCTCCGCTACGGGGAGGAAGGCAAAAAAACCTATACAATAAAAATTGACCCCCGCAACAACCGCTTATGCTTTGACCGCACCCAGCGCCCGATGGCGGATATGCAGTTTATGGTGGAAACCGAGCGCACCCTTTCCCTTGTAAAAGAAAAAACCTACCACCTTACCGTTTGTTTGGAAGGGGAAGTGGTAGAAGTATACGTAGGCGGCGAAACGGCAATGAGCGTCCGCATGTACGATTTTAAAGAAGGACTTTTCGGCATTTACGGAAACTTTGCAGACGTAACCTTTGAAAACCTAGCGTTCAGTAAAAAATAATCACGGAGCACAAGACAATGCCCTTTTTACCCTTAACGAAAAATGAAATGACCGAGCGCGGTTGGGATAAACCCGATTTCGTGCTCGTTACGGGCGATGCGTACGTAGATCACCCATCCTTTGGCACGGCAATTATTTCGCGCGTGCTGGAAAACGCCGGATACCGCGTATGCATTCTTTCTCAGCCGCAAACGGATGCGGACTATCTCCGTTACCCCACGCCTCGCCTTGGCTTTTTGGTGAACGGCGGCAACATCGATAGTATGGTGGCGCACTATACCGCCGCTAAAAAAACGCGCAGCGACGATGCTTATACGGCAGGCGGAAAGGCAGGCGCGCGCCCCGACCGTGCGGTAATTACCTACTGCCGCAACCTGCGCCGCTTATACGGCGACGTTTTTATTGCCATTGGCGGGCTAGAGGCATCGCTACGCCGCTTTGCCCATTACGATTATTGGGACGATGCGGTGCGGCCTTCTATTTTAATTGATTCCACCGCCAACCTACTCATGTACGGCATGGGCGAAAAGCACGTTGTGGAAATTGCCAACCGCCTTGCCGCAGGCGAATCCGTGCAAACGATGACCGATATCCTCGGCACGTGCTACGCCCTTCCCTCTAAAGATTATCAATATTCCTCCGAAACTCCCACTAGGGAATGCCCTGCCTTTGAAGTGGTTTCCGCCCCGACGAAGGAAGGAAAAATTGCTTATGCCAAGTCCTGCAAAATGCAGCAAGAGGAACACGATGCCGTGCGCGGAAAACGCGTAATTCAGCGGCACGGTAGCCTTATTTTTGTACAAAACCCGCCTATGCCGCCCCTTTCTACCGAAGAAATGGACGCGGTGTATTCCCTGCCCTTTATGCGTACCTATCACCCCAGCTACGAGCCGCTTGGCGGCGTGCCGGGGATTGAAGAGGTGCAGTTTTCCATTATTCATAACCGCGGCTGCTACGGGGCGTGCAACTTTTGCTCGCTAGCCTACCACCAGGGGCGCACCATCTCCTGCCGTAGCCACGATTCCGTATTAGAAGAGGCAAAAAAAATTACCGAAATGCCCAACTTTAAGGGGTATATTCACGACGTGGGCGGCCCTACGGCGAACTTCCGCGCGCCGTCTTGTAAGGCGCAACTTAAGCGCGGCGTTTGCGCCGATAAAAAATGCTTAGCGCCCACCCTTTGCCCTGCGGCGGAGGTTTCGCACGAGGACTACCTTGCCCTGCTTAAAAAAATGCGGGATCTGCCTAAAATTAAAAAGGTATTTATCCGCTCGGGCATACGGTTCGACTACCTAATTGCCGATAAAAACGAAGAATTTTTCAAAGAGCTTGTTACCCACCACGTAAGCGGACAGTTAAAGGTTGCGCCTGAGCACTGCTCGGAAAACGTGTTAAAGCAAATGGGAAAACCGCCCGTTTCGGTATACAACCGCTTTAAAAAACGCTTTTACGAGCTGACCGAGGAAGTGGGCAAAAAGCAATATCTCGTGCCCTATTTAATGTCCTCGCACCCTGGCTCTACCCCGATGGACGCCATAGAGCTTGCCTTGTTTTTGAAAAAGGAAGGAATGCACCCCGAGCAGGTGCAGGACTTTTACCCAACGCCCGGTACGGTTTCTACCTGCATGTTTTACACGGGCTTGAATCCTTACACGATGGAAGAGGTTTACGTTCCGCGCACCGCCAAGGAAAAAGCCGAGCAACGCGCCCTATTGCAATACTTCCGCCCCGAAAACAGAGAAATCGTCCGTGCGGCATTATTAAAGGCGGGCAGAGGCGATTTAATAGGCAGCGGCAAGCATTGCCTAATTCCTGCCGAGCGGTATATCGGTGCAACGGGAGGAAAAAATACCGCACAGCCCCGCTTAAAAGATAAAAACGGCAAGCCCGTTATCCCCACGAGAACGGCTGCAGAGGCCGCGGCAAAGCGTGCCGAAAAACAGCGTTTCGGCGCAAAAAGTGCCAACCGTTCCGATAAAAGTTTGACAGAAAGCCCCCAAAGTGCAGAGCGGTTTGCAAAAAGCGGCAGACACGAAAAGCTGAAATCCGTACCCACCGCTAAAGGCGGAAAGCCGGTAAAATCTTTTACAAAATTTTCCGCAGGAAAGCCCAAAACCAAACGCTAACGGCAAATAAAAAGACTAACGAGATAGGGTTGTACTCTAAAGGACAGTTTTCAAAATACGGTGTATCTCGAAAGAGGTATGCCGTATTTTGCTTT
>JAFOHH010000206.1 GCA_017421905.1 Clostridia bacterium | reverse complement strand
GGCACGTTCTCCTTTAAGGGGACGACCTTAAATCCTCGCTTTGGCAATCCCACGCCCCGTATTGCAGAATGCCCCTCGGGTATGCTCAACGCCGTCGGCTTGCAAAACCCCGGGGTAGAAAAGGTTATTGCAGAAGAACTCCCCAAGCTTGCCACCTGCTTTCATAAGCCCGTTATGGCAAACGTAAGCGGTTTTTCTGTGGAAGAATACGTAGAAACCTGCGCCCGCTTAAACGATTGCGAACAGGTCGGCTGGTTAGAAGTCAATATCAGCTGCCCCAACGTACACGGCGGCGGTATGAGCTTTGGCACTTCTCCCGCGGCGGCAGAAGAGGTAACCAAAGCTGTAAAAGCGGTAACTACCAAGCCCGTTATTATCAAACTTTCGCCCAACGTAACCGATATCGTTTCCATTGCCAAAGCGTGCGAAAACGGCGGTGCAGACGGCGTTAGTCTTATCAATACGTTGCTTGGTATGCGTATCGATTTAAATTGTAAAAAACCCATTATCGCAAACGTTACGGGCGGCTATTCCGGTCCTGCGGTATTCCCCGTAGCGGTACGAATGGTTTATCAAGTATCCAAAGCGGTTTCTATCCCCGTAGTGGGGATGGGCGGCGTTTCTTCGGCGGACGACGTAATTGAAATGATGCTCGCCGGCGCAACCGCAGTAGAAGTAGGCGCGGCAAACCTCGTTAATCCTTACGCTTGTAAGGAAATTATCGAAGACCTGCCCCGCGCTATGCAACAATATAAAATTAATAATTTAACTGACATTATAGGAGGAGCACACTAATGGGAAAAGACGTTATTATCGCTTGCGATTTCGATAGCGCGGAAAAAACCTTTGCGTTTTTAGACAAATTTACGGGCAAAAAGCCCTTCGTTAAAATCGGTATGGAATTATATTATGCGGAAGGCCCTTCCATCGTAAGGGAAATTAAGCGCCGCGGACATAAAATCTTCCTCGATCTCAAACTTCACGATATCCCCAACACGGTAAAAAAGGCTATGGCAGTTCTTTCTCGCTTAGACGTAGATATGTGCAACCTGCACGCCGCAGGCACAACGAAAATGATGACTGCCGCAATCGAAGGCTTAACGAGAGAAGACGGCACGCGCCCCCTTCTCATCGCCGTAACGCAGCTTACCTCTACCGACGAAGAAACCATGCGTACCGACCTTTTAATTGAAAAGCCCATCGACGAGGTTGTAATGCACTACGCGCATAACGCAAAAATTGCAGGGCTGGACGGCGTCGTTTGCTCCCCGCTCGAAGCAGGCAAGGTACACGGCGTTTGTGGCGAAACCTTCCTTACTGTAACCCCCGGCGTTCGCTTTGCAGATGGCGACGTTGGCGACCAAAAGCGCGTAACCACACCTGCAAAAGCAAGAGAAATCGGTTCGGACTACATCGTAGTAGGCCGTCCCATTACCGCTGCAGAAGATCCCGTTGCAGCATACGAAAGATGTGTAGCTGAATTCGTTGGCTAAAAGGAGAATATTATGGAAGCATATAAAAGAGAGTTTATTCAATTTTTGCAAGGCGCAGGCGTATTAAAGTTTGGCGATTTCACCGCAAAAAGCGGCAGAAAAATCCCCTATTTCATCAACGCAGGCGATATTAAAACGGGCGACCAAATTGCAAAGCTGGGCGAATTTTACGCCAAAGCATACCTCGAAAAGGTAGGAAACAAAAAACCGTGCTTTACGGACCTGCCTATAAAGGCATTTCCATCGCCGTATCCTCCTCCATCGCCCTTTCTAAACAAGGCTTAGACGTACCCTTCTTCTTTAATCGTAAAGAAGCTAAGGACCACGGCGAAGGCGGCATTTTCGTAGGATACGTTCCCAAGGAAGGCGAAGAAGTCGTTATTGTAGAAGACGTTATCACCGCAGGTACTGCCATTC
>JAFOHH010000025.1 GCA_017421905.1 Clostridia bacterium | reverse complement strand
TAACTTGCTTGCTTCCTCGTCAAACACCTTAATAAATTCGCCGCCGATAATCTTTCTCTTCGTTTCGGGGTCGGAAACGTTTTCGAGGAGGGATAAAAAGCGGTCGGTTGCGTCAACGTAAATAAGGTTGGCGTCTAAACCTTTTTGGAAAATTTCAATTACTTGTTCGCTTTCGCCCTTTCTCATAAGGCCGTGGTTTACGTGCACGCAAACGAGCTGTTTGCCGATAGCCTTAATTAAAAGTGCGGCTACAACGCTGCTCTCCACCCCGCCGGATAAGGCAAGGAGCACCTTTTTATCGCCAACCTGCGCGCGTACTGCGGCAACTTGTTCTTCGATAAAGGCGTTAGCCAGCTCGGGCGTGGTAATGCGTTGCATGGTTTCGGGTCTTTTGTCAATTAAATTCATAATTTATACCTCATAATGCGGGGAAACCCCGTGCAAAATTAAAACCGTGGTAAAAGTTACATGGAGAAGTTTTTGAAATAGTTTTGAATTAAAATGATGGGCGTACCCTTGTCGCCGCTGCCGCTCGTAAGGTCGGCAAGGCTTGCGAGAAGGTCGGTAAGCTGACGGGGCGTAGTGCCTTGGCTTCTCATATCGTTCATCATATCGTTTTCTTTGTTGCGAATAATATTTTTCATCGCTTCAACGGCTTCTTCACCGGAAAGGCCGGCAAGGTCGTTATCGGCAAGGTATTTCAGCTTAATTTCGTTGGGCTTACCGATCAGGCCGGCGGTAAACGCAGGGGAAGCAACGGGGTCTGCAAGCTCCCAAATACCGCCAACGGGGTCTTTAAACGCGCCGTCGCCGTAAACCATACACTCAATTTTCTTGCCCGTGCGCTTTAAAAGCTCTGCTTGCAGGTCGTCTACAAACTTTTGCGCGTCGCGGGGGAAGAGCTTAACGCTGTTTTCGGTAGCCAGGTTGCTGCCAAGCACGCCGTATTGCTCGTTATAGCCGCTGCCGTCTACGGAAGAGGTTAAAATTTCGTCCAGGCTTACAACCTTGGTTGCGCCTGCCTTAATAAGCATGTTTTTGGTGCGCTTTCTCGTATGAATATCGGCGTTAATTACGTATTTGGTGTGCTTTAAAATTTCGCAGGGGTTGTTTGCAAGAATAACCTCGCAGTTGCCCGTTTCGCGGTAAAAGTCGATATAGTCTACGCCGGTAAAGGTGTGCGCCACGTTGCCGAATTTTGCGTGGAATTCGTCTGCGGTAAACACGTCGGTATAGGGGTTAACGCCCTTTTCCATCATCGTTTCGTAAGAAATAAAGCTGTTGCCCACTTCGTCGGAGGGGTAGGAAAGCTGCACGATTAACTTTTTCGCGCCCTTTGCAATACCCTTTAAAATCATAGAAAAGCGGTTTCTGGAAAAAATGGGGAGAATAAGACCGATGGTTTCTTCGCCGAATTTTTCCGCAACGTCTTTTGCAATTTGGTCTACGGATGCGTAGTTTCCTTGCGCGCGTGCAAGCACCGCCTCGGTAACGGCAACAACGTCCTTATCTTGCAAGGGGAATCCGCCCTGCGCGGAAGCGTTGCAAACGCAGTCTGCAGTAATTTGTACGAGGTCGTCGCCCTGATGAATAATGGGGGCGCGTACGCCTCTCGATATAGTACCTTGATAATCCATTCCTTTTAC
>JAFOHH010000205.1 GCA_017421905.1 Clostridia bacterium | reverse complement strand
CTTTGTTCAGTTCTTGCAAACCGTCCCCGCAGGGGATATTAAAAAGGAATTTTTACTGCCCGTGTTTATCGACGACCTCTTAAAGCAGGGCAAAGTAACCGTAAAAATGTTAGAAAGCACGGATACTTGGTTCGGCGTAACTTACGCAGAGGATAAGGATTCCGTTGTGCAAGCCTTCCGCAATTTAACCGATGCCGGTTTGTATCCCGAACGTTTTTAATTGATGTTTTATCGTAATTTTGTTTGATTTTTATAAAAAACAACCGCCCCAACGGAAAACTCCGTTGGGGCGGCTTTATTGTAAGGCTTTATAAGGTTTTATAACGTTTTTTATATGTCGTTTTTCGTGCCGTTATAAAAAACGCCGCCCTTTTCTTGTTGCTCCATCATCGTTTTTTTATAAGAGCCAAACGACATTCCAAACACCTGTGAAAAACAGCGATAAAAGGTGCGCATAGAAGAAAACCCCGCAGCCTTTGCGGCATCGCTTTCGCTAATTCCGTTTTCCGTTAGCGTAATTGCAGTATGCGTGCGCAAAATGGCAAGCGCGCTAGATAAATTGCAATGAAAATTATCGTTGAACAGCTTGGAAAAATGAAAGCGACTGTATCCAAATTCCTTGGCAAGTCCTTCCAGCGTAATTTTTTCGGAAAGGTGGTTTTTCAAATAAGTAAGCACGTTGTAAACAAACTCGCTGCTTACCGTATTTTGAGCATCAATTAAGGGTAGCGCTTGGAAAATATATCCAAAAATAGTGTTAATCAGTCCGCGAATTAATAGCGTGTTTTCGCCAATCGCACTTTCTAGCAGGGTAAAAAGATGGGAAATTTCCGTTGTTTTCTCTTTGTCTTCAATAAAGTTGCAGGATATGGTTTTTCCTTTGGTATAACGCAAAAAATCGCTTAAATATTGGGGAGGAACGATTAAAATATAAGCCGTCCCGTCCGTTTTTCTGCTGTAAGAATGAATATCGTACGGGGTGGCAACGGCAAGGCCTCCCGCGCCCAAAGTAACCGTTTTATCGTTTATCGTAACGCTGGAAGAACCGCTTATCACGTAGTACAGCTCTACGTGTCGGTGAAAATGCGGATAACAATCGCCGCCTGCCGTTTTCATTAAATATAATTCATCGTTTCGCTCGCGCGAAAGCTCATATGTGCCATTCAACATTTTTTTGCTCCTTTGGTTAAGAATACCACAAATCGGCGCAAAAAGCAATCGTTTGCCGCAATTTTCGGCATAATTTGCAACTGCTTGGGTCGGGTGGCAATTTTTCAATATTTTTTCTAAGGAAAATTCCGTTTTTGGTTGACGAAATCAGCAAAATATACTATTCTATTGTTACAATATCTTTTTAGGTAGGTATCTTATGATTTATAATTTAAAAACCAACGATAACGTAACGCCCGTATCGGTAGGGGAAAAGGCGCAATTTTCTTTTCAAGTAAAAGATATAACCCCCGTTTTTTATTCCGTAACGGTAACGTGCGGCGATAAATCGGTATACGAAACGGGTAAACTTCCCTTCGGGGCAACGCAAACGCCATGTAAGGCAAAGCTTGCGCCCACCACCCGTTATAACTGGACGGTAACGGTAGAAGACGCAGAAGGGAAAACCGAAACCGCCACCTCTTATTTTGAAACCGCTCTTTTAAACGGCTTTGATAAGTCGGCAAAATGGATTAACACCGGCGCACGCGTAGTAAACGCAAAAACGCCGGCAGGCAACCCCGCATATCTTCTCAAAAAGAAGTTTACGTTGGATAAGGTTCCCGCATCGGCACGTCTTTACTATTGCCCCCTCGGTGCAGGCGAAGCGTATATCAACGGCAAACGTGTGGGCGACGGTATTTTAAGCCCCGCTTACACCCGTTACGATAAGCGCGCCCTCTACCTTTGCGAAGAAGTAGAACCCTTCTTGCAGGAAGGGGAAAACACCATCTGCGTTATTCTTGGCGACGGTTTTTATAACCAAACCATCGACGACGATTGGAGCTTTAAACACGCAACCTGGCGCGATGCCTCTCGCCTTTTGTTGCAATTAAATGCAGACGGTGCTCCCATCGTCGTTTCCGATAATACTTGGCTCTGCTCCGATAAAGGTCCTATCGTTTATAACGCCATTCGTAACGGCGAATTTTACGATGCCAGAAAGGAAATGGATTGGATGGGTGCAACCGAGCCCGAAGGCATGTTCTGGAAGGCAGCCGTAGCAACCCCCATCGGCGGTATTCTCCTTCCTATGGAAATGCCCGAAATTAAAGTGATGAACGAAATTAAACCCGTTTCCATTACCAAAACCCCCTCGGGTAAATGGTTGTTCGACTTCGGCGTTGTTTTGGTTGGCTTCTGCCGCTTAAAAATGGCAGGCAAGGCAGGCCAAACGGTAAAACTCGTTCACGCAGAAAAATTAAAGGATGGCGAAGTAAACACCGCAGAGCTTGCCACCTATATTTGCACCGACGTACATCAAACGGATAAATATACCTTTAAGGATGAAAATCCCGTAGAGTGGAACGCGCGCTTTACCTATTACGGCTTCCGTTACGTAGAAATGTCGGGCGTAGAAGAAGAGCCCTCGCTCGACAGCCTTACCGCGCTGCAAATTTACACCTCTTTCGACCAAATCGGTAGCTTTACCTCTTCCGATCCCATTCTCAATAAAATTTACGAAATCGGCGAACGCTCTTTCGTGGGCAATTACCACGGCATTCCTACCGACTGTCCGCATAGAGAAAAGAACGGTTGGACGGGAGATACGCAGCTTTCTGCAGAGCAAGCCCTGATGAATTTCGACGTTGCTTCCTCTTACAAAAAATTTATTCGCGATTTTAAAGATACGCAAAGAGAAAGCGGACAAATTTCCTGTATCGTTCCCAACTCTTATTGGGGTTATAACTGGGGCTTTGGTCCTGCTTGGGACTCCTGCTACTTTATTTTACCTTATCTCATTAAACGCTATCGCGGCGATAACTCTTTGTACGCTGATATTTACGATTCCGCAAAGCATTATTTAGAGGACTTTGTTTCCTATTACGATAGCGGCAATCTCGTATCCTTTGGTCTTGGCGACTGGTGTTTCCCCGGTAACGCGCCCGAGGGTTATAATCAAGTTGCAACCCTAAAGCTGACCGATAGTACCTATTACTATTTAATGAACCGCATTATGGCGGATATGGCAAAGGATTTAAGAAAGTACGCCGATGCCAAAAAGTTTAACGCAAAAGCAGAAGATATTAAAGCCGCCATCGTAAAAGAATTTGTTAACGAAGAAACGGGCGAGGTAGATAACAACAGTCAAACCTCCCTTGCGTGCGTTATTTTCCACAACCTCGTATCGAGAAAGGTCGGCAAAAAAATTGCCCGCCGTCTCGCTGCATCGGTTAAAAAAGCAGGCTATCATTATTATGCAGGCGTTCTCGGATGTAAATATATTTTCTCCGCCCTTTCCGAATACGGTTATACCGACGTAGCGTATAAAGCAATCGTTAACCCCGATTATCCCTCTTACGCTAACTGGATTGCCCGTGGCGCAACCACTATGTGGGAAGACTGGAACGACGGCTTCTCCCGTAACCACCATATGTATTCAGACGTAATCGGCTGGATGTATAAATATCTTGCAGGCATTAAAACGGACGAAAAGAACCCCGGTTACCGCCGCTTCTTCGTAGAACCCAAGGTAATTGACGATCTTTCCTACGTGCAAGCAGAAACGGAAAGCCCCTTCGGTAAAATTGTTGCCGGCTGGAAAAAGGAAAACGGCACGCTTACCGTAACCGTTACCGTTCCTTACGGAACGACGGCAGTTCTCACCATGCCCAGCGGAGCGAAAAAGGAGCTTGCTGCAGGCACGTATACCGAAACCTGCTCTCTCTAACAAATACCTATAGCTTTGAAAAGGAACGGCTTGCCCGTTCCTTTTTTATTTGGTAAAACCGTTCAACCGGGTTGCCGCAAAAACCCTTTATTCCGTTTTTCTTATCTATAAGATAAGATTTTTTTCGTAAAAAGGAGAAAAAACAAAAAAACGTTTCAATTGCGCTTGTCAAAAGGAAAGTTGTTATGTTATAATACAATAGTATTACTATAAACATATCTCGGGGAAATTTTATGAAAAAGAAATTATCTGTTTTAATACTGTGTTTTACGTTTGTTATTTCCGCCTTTTTCGGTGTAAAAACGGCAACGTCTATTTCTCCCGTGCAGGCAGAAACGACTAATTTGCTCCTTAATGGCGATTTTTCTTCTGCTCTTTCTAGTTGGAATTTTAATTGGACGGGAAACTCCTCTGTTTTTAAATACGAGCGTAGCGACCTTTCTTATTCCAGCGACAATTCGGGCAGTTTAAAGATAACGAATACCGAAATCACGACCAGCTGCGTAGGGCAATCCGTTACGATGGAGGCAGGTAAAACCTACGTTATTTCCGCATTTATCAAAGTGGATAATATGCAAACGTCGGGTGCTGGTGGTACGGGCGTAACCGTTACGATAGAGTCGGCCGGCTTTAATATCGGCAACCAAAGCAAAACGGTAAACGCTACCGACTGGGTTTATTACGAGGGCCCCTTTACTCCCACGGAAACCAAATCCTACCGCATCGACTGCCGCCTTTGGGGCGCAAAGGGTACGGTTTATTTCGATAACGTTTGCGTTGAAGAAAGAACCAACTACCTTAACGACCCCACCTTCCTCAATTCCTTGCAATACTATACGCAAGGCTGGGCGCAAAGCTCCACCACGACGACTATCGAATGGAGCAGCGAATCCTGCGTGGCAGACGGCTCCGGTAGTATGAAAATTACTAACGAAAAAAGTTCGGCAACGCAACGCGGTCAAACCATAGCCCTTCCTTTACAGCAAGGCGTTAAGTATGTTATTTCCGGGTATATCAAGGTAGAGCAAATGACGCCTAATGGCCAAGGTGGCTGTGGCGCGTTCTTCTCCTTTGGCGATAACGAGGGCTTTTCTCTTGGTGTTATTACGACTACTGCAATTGCATATCCCACCCCGTGGCGTTATTTCGAGATAGACTTTATTCCTAAGGAAACAAAAAACTATACCTTGTTCTGCCGCTTATGGGGCGCATCGGGCGTTGCTTATTTCGATAATCTCGGCGTAAGAGAATATAAAGAGATAGAAACGGGTGACGATTCTACTTCCGAACCCGATCGCACTTTTACTCCCATTGCTGTTCGCACCTTAAAAAAGACGGGTATTTATACCGTTTTCGGTGCAAATCCCAAGGCGGCGGCACCTAAAAACACCTTCCTTGTTGCAGACGGCGAAATTACGGTGGATGGTCAAGAGTATTACCGCGTAATTTATGCGGACGATAACGTGTTTAACAAATTCGGCTACGTTTCCAAGTCAATGGTGGAATATGCCGATGCTCCCGTTTATAAAGTGCCTGCAGGAACGGTTGTTTCCAAAGAGGCAAACGCAACCGCTTTTGCCGCAGTCGACGTAGAAACCTACGCTGTAGGTGTTTCCGAGAAAAACGGCTATATCGCTATCATAGGCGACGTGCAATCCATCCTCCCCATATACGTTGCCAAAAACGCCGTAACGGCTGTTTCGCAAACGGCGCACACCCAACAGTTTAATCTTACCGTAAACGTTTCCGGTCAAGGCGGCAGGGTAGGCGGTATTCAATCGGGCGTTACTTCTTATGCAAAAGATGCCATCGTCGAATTTGTCGTTTTGCCCGAGGAAGGCTACACCTATTCGTTTAGCTGCAGCGGCGGCATTTTAACCAAAGGTCAAAAAAATTACGCTTTGGTTATGACGGAAAACGCTGTAATAGATATCGAATTTATATCTAAGCTCAACCGCGAGCTTTATCCCTTCCAAACGTTTACGGAGGGCGATCCTCTGCCTTTCGACTATACTTGGATTAGCGGTACTACTTACCATTTCGGTGCAACCGAATCTGCCACGGCAGACGGCTCCGGCAGTTACGCCGTTACTAACGTAACTGCAACGCACACAACGCTTAATTACATGGTAGAATTAACCGCGCACACCACTTACGTTTTAAAAGGTAAGGTAAAAGGATCGTTTACCAACCCTGGTTCTGCGGGCGGCTGCGGTATCTTTATTATGGTAGAAGGCTGTTGCAATCTTGGAGAGCAGGTGGTAAACGGCACGCGCGAAATTAACGAATGGAAAGAGTACTCTCGCGAATTTACCCCCACTTCTACCGGTCGTTATAGCGTAAACATTCGCCTTTGGGGTGTTACCGGTACCGTTTATTTCGACGAAATTTCTTTAATAGCAGTTGCTCAAACGGAATTTACCCATACCTATACGGGTACTGCCGGTGGTAAAATCAGTAGCACTTCCGTTTCCGGAACGTATGGCGAATCCGTTTCCGTAATGGCAATCCCCAATCCCGGCTATAAGTTTACCGGATGGACGGATGGCGTTACCACTCCCTATCGTACCGACGTAATTTTTGGTAACGCAACCTTTTCCGCACGCTTTGCTCCGCTTCCTTCTTATTCCGTTTCGTATAAGGCGGGAGAGGGCGGCATCGTTGCAGGAAAAACAATCGCTACGGCAAACGAGGGTTCTTACCGAACGATGGTTGCCGTTGCAAACAGCGGTTACGTGTTTACCGGTTGGTCGGACGGGGTGAAAACGGCTATGCGTACCGATTATATCACGGGTCCGATTTCCGTAACGGCAAACTTTGCAAAAATCCGCACCGCGTCTACAGCAAATGCAGTAGCACCCACAACCGCTCCTATAGCTCCCGTGCATACTGCGCAACTTCCCGAGCTTCCTTCTTCCCATAGTGCAATCCTTCCCGAACGCCTTGCGCTTAAAAAAGAAGATTAATCTATCATGCCTGCAGGTCAAACGCAAATTGTTTGACCTGCTTTTTCCTACAAAACGAGGTAATTATGAAACCGCAACTTAGCGCGCAGACAATTTCATCGGCACCCGGCGTTGAAAGCCCACGGCTCACGCCAAAAACGTCGGGAACGGCGTTTACCGTTGCCGTTTTCGTAACGCTCGTTGCCTCCCTTGTTTTGTCCATCGTTTTATCGTCGCTAAATAATGCAGAGGCGTTTATTCAAACCAACGCCTACGTATTTTTGGCTTATTTATTGCCTCCGCTTGGGCTTTTCGTAACGATACTGCTCGTTTGGAAAAGCTCGCGCGTGCCTTTTTCTAATTTCTTATCCGTGAAAAAAAGCGGCTTTGCTTCTTACTGCTTTGCGTTCGGCGTGCTTTTCGGGTTATTGTTCGGCTTTGGGTGGCTCAACACGCTATTTCTCCAACTGCTGGGGGAAATCGGTTATCAACCGCCGCAGTCGGCTATGCCCCATAGGGATAGTTTCCCCACCTATTTGCTTGCGCTACTTATCATTGCTTGCCTCCCCGCCCTTGGAGAAGAACTGCTATTCCGTGGGATAATGATTTCCGGATTAAAAGGGGAAAGCTTATGGAAGAGCGTGCTCCTTTGCGGTATTTGTTTTTCCGTTTTCCATCAAAATCCGGCACAAACGCCCTATCAGCTATTGTGCGGCGCAGTTTTTGCGTTAATTCTTTTTCAAACGGAAAACCTGCTCCTAACGATACTTATGCATTTTCTTAATAACTTTTGGATTCTCACGGCGCAATACGCCAACGTCCCTGCCATTCCCACTCAATGGGAGCTTGCTGTAGCTGCGCTCGGAATGGTCGTATTTTTCCTCTCTATCGGTTATTTTTGCACGCGCCCAGCGCCTCAAAAGCGGCAATCGCAATCGATCAAATCCTTTGCGTTATGCGCCCTTCCCGGAATTATCGTGTGCCTCGTTTTATGGGTTTATAATTTTATGGGAGGATTAGTATCCTAATGAAGATCCGTATCGTTTGTGTGGGAAAGGTAAAAGAATCTTACTTTGCCGACGGCATTGCAGAATATCTCAAACGCCTTACCCGCTTTGCAAAAGTGGAAATTATCGAAGTAAAGGAAGAAAATTTTGCGCAAGATCCCTCTTTTGCAGAAATGGAAAAAATTAAGGAAAAAGAGGGCGCATCTATTTTAAAATCGCTAAAAGGGCACGTCGTTGCACTTTGTGTAGAGGGCAAACAATGTTCTAGCGAGGCTTTAGCCGAAAAAATTGCCAAAATTCGCGATTCGGTTGGGGAACTCACTTTCGTCATCGGCGGCTCGTACGGGCTGGCGGACGAGGTTAAAAAACAAGCGGCGGAAAAGCTTTCCTTTTCGCAAATGACCTTTCCGCACACTCTAATGCGCCTTATTTTAACCGAACAGCTCTACCGTGCGTTTATGATAGACGCCGGTTCTACCTACCATACATAATTGCTTATCGGAAACAGCCGCTATTGCTAGCAATCGGCGTTTTTATAAAGGCAAGCCTATGGCGTTAATGGGTGAATTCCGCTACCCTTGCGGCT
>JAFOHH010000204.1 GCA_017421905.1 Clostridia bacterium | reverse complement strand
TGCAGAGGCTACGCCCATAAATGCAACAGCAATCGGATAAGCCAGCAGTCCTCCAATGATGCCCGTGCCAAACACTTCACCAATCAAGAAGGGGCGTTGCGGCGTATTCTCGCTTAAAGCAGCGTATAAAATTGCTTTCGTCGCCAAAATTGCATTGGGTGGAAATATCCCGCACCGATAAGTTGGTAGAGGAAAGTAATTTTTTTGCGTAAGCAAGGCGCGCCTTTTGCAAATACTGCATTACCGAATACCCCGTATATTGCTTAAATATGTGCGAAAGGTAATATTTGTTTACAAAAAACCGAGCGGCAATTTCTTCCAACGTAATGGTTTCTTGAAAGTTTTCGTCTAAAAAGGTTTGCACGTTTGCCGCGACAGAATACTGCGGGGCAGAAAGAAAGGTAAGCGACGGCTGCATTGCACGGAACAGCTTTACAAGCAAGGTACATACCAAGCTTTCAATTACCTTTTCGGCATAGGGCTGTGCGGCGTTTGCTTCCTCTAAAATGCGCATGGCAAGATCCTTTGCCTCTGCAAAACCTTGTTCGTCCAGCTTTACTATGGGAAAAAAGTCCTCAGTACGCGTTTTAAAAAGGGCAAGCAGGGCATGGCTTTCCATCATGCGGTCGGTTTGCGCGCTATCCAAAATTAAATACAGGCGGCGGTAGGGTGGCGTTATTACTTCCACGTTATGTTCGTCTAAGTTGCCTATACATACAACCGATCCCGCCCCCGCGCGGTAACGTTTATTGCCGATAATGGCATCGATTTCGCCCTCTTCCACCAAAATAATTTCGTAACCGGTATGGTAGTGATGGGGCGTATCTACAACGCCTGTTTTTATTTTTCCAGAAAGGAATAATCCGTGCTCTCTCATTTTCCACCTTTTTTTAAAAAGTACTGTTAAAATAGCTGTAAAAACTACAAAAAAGCAATTTTTACATATTTTTTGCCAACTTTTATATACACAAGTACCGATTTTTATTGTATCATAACCTTAATAAAAAGTCAACGGAGTAACCAATATGAACGAACAAGAAATTTTAGCTCTTTCCGCTCAACCTTACGCGGCGGCGGTAAGTATTTTATCGCAAGAAAAGGTGGTTGCAGGGAAAACCGTTCCCAATCGCTTTGTATACCAGCCTATGGAAGCGTGCGATTGCGAATTAGACGGAACCCCCACCGATCTTACTCTGCGCAAATACTTGCGTTTTGCCGAGGGCGGCGCGGGTATGATTTGGATGGAAGCCGCTCCCGTTACGGTAGAGGGCAAAGCCTCTCCTCGTCAGCTCATGCTCACCGAAAAAAATATAGACGCTTTTGCTAAAATGAACGATGCCATTCGAGAGGCGGCAGTAAAAAGCGGTAATAAAGTGCCTATCATCATCTTTCAAGCCACGCACTCGGGGCGTCAGTCTAAACCCAATCCCGTAACGGTTTGCTCCAAGGCTACGTTAGAGGCGGTGCGCCCCTTGTCTTCCGAATATATCATTACGGACGAAGAAGCCGCTCGCCTGCCGGAAGCCTTTTATCAAACGGCAAAGCTAATGAAAAAAGCGGGCTACGACGGGTACGATATGAAAAGCTGCCACGGCTATTTAATGGCGGAATTTGCCTCGGCATATAATAGAGAAGGTTTATACGGCGGCGCGGAATTTGAAAAACGTTGGCGTTTGTATCTCGATTGCTTAAAGGCGTCCAAGGAAGGCCTTACCGACGAAATTTTAACCGCACGCCTCGGCGTTTACGACGGCTATGCCGATGGCTGGGCAACCAATCCCGACCTCACGCCCGACCTTACCGAGCCCAAGCGCCTCATTTCCATTATGGCAAAGGATTACGGCGTTAAGCTTCTCAACGTCACGCTGGGCAACCCCTATTACTTCCCCCACTTAAACCGCCCGCATAGGGGAAAGAACCTGCCCGAATCTCCCGTACAAGGGGTAAAACGCTTTGCCGATATCACGGGCGAATTGCAACGCTCCCAGCCCGACGTAGATTTCGTTCTTTCGGGGCTTTCCTACCTTGGCAGCGCGGGCGCAGATTACGCCGCAAAGCAAATCGAGGCAGGCGTAGCCGCGTTTGCCGGCTTTGGCAGAATGACGCTCGCATATCCCGATCTTGCCAGCGACTTTATGAAAACGGGCAAGCTTAACGAGAAAAAGTGCTGTATTACTTGCAGTAAGTGTACGGAACTGATGCGCGCAGGCTCTATTTCGGGCTGTCCCATCAGAGATCCCCTCTATACCGATATTTACCGCAGAGACGTTCTGCATAAAAACGTATAAAAAAATCATTGTTTAAGGAGAAATTTATTATGAAAATTGCAGTAGTAACGGGTGGTCTTGGCGGCATCGGCTTTGGCATTGCCAAGGCTTTAACGGAAAACGGATATACCGTAGTAGCGTCGGACGTTGCGCCGCGCGCCGCAGGCGAAGAAAAACTGCAAGCGTTAGGGCTTGCCGCACATTATATTCCTTGCGATATTTCCAAAACGGACGATCGCGCCGCCCTTCTTGCCGAAACGCTGGAAAAATTTGAAAAGGTAGACCTCCTCGTAAACGTAGCAGGGGTTGCTCCCAAGGTTCGTATGGATATTTTGCAAACGACGGAGGAAAGCTTCGATTTCGTTATGAACATCAACTGCAAGGGCACGTATTTTATGTGTCAAGCCTTTGCAAACGCTATGATCAATCGCAAAAATAAAGAAGAAACGCCGCGCATCATCAACATTGCCTCCCTTTCTTCCTATTCGCCCTCGCTCTCGCGCGGGGAATATTGCATTTCCAAAGCCGGCGTATCTATGACTACGCAAATGTTTGCCGCTCGCCTTGCAGAATACGGTATCCCCGTATTCGAAGTGCGCCCCGGCATTATTCAAACCAATATGATTGCCCCCGTAAACGATAAATACGCAAAGATGATTGAAAACGGACTTACCCCCATCCGCCGCTTTGGTCAGCCCGAGGACGTAGCCAACGTCGTTTTAGCCGCGGCAAGCGGAATGCTCGATTTTGGCACGGGTACGCTCCTCAATGCAGACGGCGGCTATTCCGTCCGCGTATTATAATGGGGTAAGGTTATGAAATATTTTGAAACCATCGTTATCGGTAGCGGCATTGCCGCATACCGCGCGGCAGGTGCGCTGAAAGCAGAAGGTAAGGAAGTTGCTCTGTTTGCCGAAAACCGCCTTTCGGGTACTTCCCGCAATACGGGTAGCGACAAGCAAACCTACTATAAAATTTCCGAGCGTGGAGAAGCGGATAACGCAATCGAAATGGCAAAAACCCTTTCTATGGGCGGCGGAATGGACGGCGATATCGCCCTTTGCGAGGCGGCAGGCTCTCTCCGTTCCTTCTATACTCTTATCCACCTCGGTGTCGATTTCCCCACCGATGCGTTTGGCGGCTACGTCGGCTACAAAACCGATCACGATCCCAAAGCGCGCGCAACCTCCATCGGCCCGTATACTTCTAAAGCCATGACCGAAGCGCTGGAAAAGGAAGCCTTCCGCCTTGGCGTTGCTTTTTACGATCGCCACCAAGCCGTTAAAATTTTAACCGACGAAGAGGGCGTGTACGGCGTTATTTTCCTGCGCCCTTGCGGCAATTTAGAAGCCGTTTTATGTAACAACGTTATTTTAGCTACGGGCGGCCCTGCCTCTTTGTATAAAGGCAGCGTATATCCCGTTTCGCAAACGGGCGCAACGGCTCTTGCCTTAGAGGCAGGCGCAACCCTTGCAAACTTTGCAGACTGGCAGTACGGCCTTGCCTCTACGGGCTTCCGCTGGAATTTATCGGGCACTTACGCTCAAGTCCTTCCGCGCGTTATTTCGGTAGATGAACAGGGGATAGAGTACGAATTTCTGCCTCAAGGCTACCCCTCCCACGCCGAGGCGTATTCCGACCTTTTCTTAAAAGGCTACCAATGGCCGTTCGATAGCAAAAAGGCAAACGGCTCTTCTCGCATCGATCTCCTTGTGCAACAGCAAACCGCGCTTGGCAGAAAGGTATATTTCGATTATATGCACAACCCGGAAAAACTCGATTTCTCCGCTTTGTCCAAAGAAGCTTACGATTATTTAGACCGTTCGGGTGCAACCTTTGGCACTCCGTACGAGCGTTTAATGCATATGAACCCCCCTGCGGTAGAATTGTACCGCACCAACGGTTACGATCTTTCTAAAGACCTCCTCCCCGTAGCAGTATGCGCACAGCATTGCAACGGCGGCGTGCAGGTAGATATCAACTGGCAATCCTCCGTAAAGGGCTTATACGTTTGTGGCGAGGCGGCGGGTACGTTTGGTCCGCAGCGCCCCGGCGGTAGCGCCCTCAACTCTTGCATGGTAGGTGCTTTCCGCGCGGCAATGCACGTCGCTTACGAAGGAAGAACGCCCTCCGCCCAAAAGGAAGAATCCGCCCAAGCAGCCCTTACTGCGCTAAAGCAGGAGCTTTCTGCCGCAAAGGACGGCACCCTTTCTTCGGGCGATGCAACGGCAAAAATTCGCGCGCTTATGAGCGACCGTTTCTCCAACTCTCGCAATCTTTCCGCTATGAAGGAAGGGCTTGCAACTTTGCAGGCTTGGGAAGTAGAACCCCTTTCCTGTCCCGATAAAAAGGCTCGCTTTGCGCACTTTAAGGCAAAGGAACTGCGCCTGCTTTCCAAAGCCCTAGCAAACGCGGCTATTTACAGCGGCGAAATTTGCGGCTCTCGCGGTGCGGCCCTCGTAGCAGGGGAAAGCGACCTGCGCAACCCCCTTGCCGCAAAAGACGTGTTTGAATTGCGCCTTACGGGCGAAACCTTTGCGCAAACCCACCGCGCACCTCGCCCCGTTCCTACCGAAGAAGGTTGG
>JAFOHH010000203.1 GCA_017421905.1 Clostridia bacterium | reverse complement strand
GTTTAAGGTAAGCCACGTTAAGTTCTTGCAGCCCTCAAACGCATAGATTCCCGTCAGCGTAACTCCTTTCCCCAGCGAAATTTCGGTAAATCCGCAATTTTGAAAGGCGTAATCCCCTATCTCAATCGTTTGCGATTCCAAAATCAAACTCGTAAGCGAGGTGCAATTTTTAAACGCGGACTCCCCTATAAAACCCTCAAAAGAATTTAAAAAAAAGTTCGTAAGCGAGGTGCAGTTTTCAAACGCTCTATCGCGAATAAAATCTACGTAATCTAAATTGATTTCTTTCAGCGCCGTACATTCGGCAAACGCGCCCGAAAAAACCTCCTCTACCGTTTCGGGCAGAACCACCTTTTCCAAATTTTTACATCCATAAAAGGCGTACGTCGGAACGGCGTTATCCTCTATCCATTCCACGCCCGAAGCGTCTACTTCTTTTAGGCTGCTGCATCCCGCAAAGTTTGCGGAAAAGCCTACTATTTTCTCAATTAAAACATCCTTTTCGTAAGCGTTCGCTCCGCCGACGAAAGGCGACGAATACACCCTAGCAGCCATATAAGAGGAAAGGCTTTCCAAATGCACGCTTTCTATCGTCGTTATAGCAAACGCGCCCATTCTTACGTCGGTAACGGTGGAAGGAAGGTATAACGTTTTTAGTGCGCTGCAATTGAAAAAGGCGTTCTCACCAATCGTTTGAACCCCTTCGGCAATGCGCACCGAAGAAAGGGTTGCGTTCTCTTGAAACGCGCCCGTTCCAATTTCGGCAATCGGCTCGCCGAACACCTCTGCAGGAATATCTAAATCGGTAATATTTAAGCTATTTCCAAAATCGGAAAAGCCACAAATAATTGCGCCATTCACTTCAAACGCGCTTTCCCATTTTGCGGTTAAAACAAGGTCGCCGTAAAGCCCCGAAAAGGAGTTGACCTTCATTGCCCCGTTATACCATCCTTTAAACCGATAGTAGGGAATATCGGCAGGGTTTTGCAGCGTTTCCGCACTTTCTACGGTATAGCTTTCGGGGTTTTCGGGCAAAACGGTTTCTATGGTAGAGCGGTAGGTTACGGTGTAGGTTACCATTTCCCAGATGGCGGTTACCGTAATACTGCCCGTAATTTCGCTAAAATCGCAATCAAAGCCCGTAAATTCGTAGCCGGTCTTTTGATAGGAGGGAGGCGTTGCCGCCGCGCCGTAACGCACCTGCTGCGTTTCTATGCCGTTTACACCGGTTGCCCCGTTTCCGTTAAAGGTTACCGTATAATAAACGCGATCGTAATATACCTGCAATACGGTATCGCCCCATTCGCTAACGTCGCCCCAAATTTCTTCGTCTACGCATTCAAAATGCTCGTAGCTGTTAATTTCGGCCTTTACGTAATCGCCCACAACGCCGAGCAGCGTTTTGCTATCTTCCAGCTCGTACGATCCATCCAAGGTCTGCAGGTAATGCTCCACGGTATATTCTGCCTTTGGCTCGTCCTCGGGAAGACTGGGCGCAACAGAAGGCGCAACAGAAGGCACAACCGAAGGCGCGGTGGAGGGCGCAACGCTTGCCTCTATGCTCGCTTCAACGCTTGCGTTTGGCGTAGCCGAAGGACTAGGCGCTACCGAGGGAGCAGCGGGTTTTCCTCCGCACGCCGCCAAAACCGTTGCCACCAAAAAAGCAAGAAGGAAACAACTGATTTTTTTATTCATAGAAAATCCTCCTTTATAAGGTTTATGGTATTATAGCATACCGCCTTGCGAATTGCAATCCCCTTTTGGTAGAAATTCCCCTTTGGGGCAACATTTTACAGGGCTTTTGGCGAATGAACGGGCGTTTTTCCGCCCATACTGTTACTGAAAAGGGAAATTTAGTC
>JAFOHH010000202.1 GCA_017421905.1 Clostridia bacterium | reverse complement strand
GGGGGTAAGCGCTTGGCGGGGGAAAGCAGGTGTTGGCTGCGCCGCTTGATCGGAGAAAGCGAGAAAGGCGGTCGTAGGGGCCGACGTCCTCGGCGGCCCGAAAAAGAAAGAGCAAGTGCAATGGCGAGCTTTTCGGCGGCCCGAAAACAGGGGCAGGCGAGCGTTCCTTTTAAACTCCCGCCCAAAAGCGGCAATTCTATAAAAAAGCGGCTTTCCCCAAAAAAAGGGAAAAATTATTTTCAAACCGTGGCAAAGGAAACGCTTTTTCTTTATAAAAGAAAATATTTCCAAAGGGGTTGACAAAACGGGGGCGGTATTATATAATAAAACGGTAAGTTTTTTAACTGCGCGGCGGATAAAACCAAGGCGAGGGACAAGACAAAATTCCCTTAAAAGCTGATAAAAAACCCAAAAACGAGCAGGATAATTAGGAGGAGTCCGGCGCAAATCGTACGAAATATAAGGTGCGGCGTTGCGCGGGCTTTTTTTATAAAACGGAGAGGCGTATGATCGACGAAGTTTTAAAAAAGGTAACCGAGGCAGAAGAGGCGGCTGCAAAGCTTTTATTAGAGGCAGAAGAGGCGGCTGCGGCCATTCAAGCGCGCGCGGATAGCGCGTACGCAAAGAAAAAGGAAGAAGTGCGCCTAAAAGCAAAAGAGGTGCGCGCCTCTGTTTTAAGCGCGGCGGAAGAGCAGGCGGCGGCAAGCACCGCTGCGGCAAACGCGGCGGCGGAGGCTTCTGCAGAGGCTCTACTTTCTTCTTTGCAAGGCGAAATAGAGCGGCTTGCTACGCAAATGACGGGGAGGATAACCAATGGCAATTGCTGAAATGTCTCGCATGGTGGCGGTGTGCCTTTCCTTTGAAAAGGACGCGCTCCTTTCCGCCTTTGTAAAAACGGGTGCGGTAGAGCTGTGCGCCACGCGAGAATACCAAGCTACCCTTCCTATGGCGGTGGAAAGTAGCGAGCCCTTAACGGACTATAAAGAGCGGCTGGAACGCGCCCTACTGTTTTTAGAAGAGGCGAAAACGGCACTCCCCAAGGGCGAGGCGAAAAAAAGCGCACCCATAACGCTTTCGGTAGAGGAATTTTTATCCTTGCAGAAAAAAGCGGCAGAAGTGGAAGAAACGCTGCGCCAAACGGAAGAAATAACCGAGCGAAAGTTAGCAATCAAGGCGGAAAAGGCGGCGGCGCGTGCCGACCAGCGTGCGTATGCGCCCTATCGCGCTTTGCCCATGCCCTTTGCGGCTTATGCCGATACGCGCTCTACCGTTATTACGGTGGGCGTTGCAGACGGCGACAAGGTAGACGGGCTTACGGCAGGTCTTTCCGCCGTGGGTGCGGAATGGAAGGCATATCCTAGCGAGGGCGGCAAAACCCTGCTTGTAATTGCGGCGGTTAAGGAAGATAAGGCAGAAGTGGAAGAACTGCTATATGCCGCAGGCTTTACCCGTTGTCCCTTTACGCAAAACGAGCGCGCGGAAGATAAAATAGCCGCGGCAATCGAGGCGGAAAGGGTAGCAAGTGAAGAAGAGCAAGCGCTCCTAACGCAGGCAACGCACTTCCTTCCCCAAGAAAACGCCCTAAAAGCCCAGCTCGATTACGTAGAATTTGTACTGGAAAAGGGAAAAGCGGAAGAACGCTTCCGTGCAACGGCAAGCACTCTCGTTATCGAGGGCTACGTTCCTACCCAAGCGGTAGAAGAGGTTCGGGCGGCGGCAGAAGGGGTAACCTCTGCCCTGCATTTAGAGTTTAGCGTCGTGCCGCGTACGGAATTTGCGCCCACGCTAATGCAAAATAAAAAAACCACGCAAAACTTTGAGGCGGTTACGAATATGTATTCCGTACCTGCCTACGGTGCGCTCGATCCTAACGGCGCAATGTCCATTTTCTTTACGCTGTTTATGGGCTTATTGATGGCGGACGTCGGTTACGGAATTTTAATGCTGCTTGGCGGCTTTTGGTTTGCCGGGCGTCAGCAGCAGGGATCTACCGTGCAGCGTATGGCAAAGGTTTTTGCTTACGGCGGCGCGTTTGCCGTTTTGTTCGGCGCATTGTTCGATAGCTTTTTCGGCTACGGCTTGCTCCGCGCAACCTGCGGCAGCGGCTATAACGCCTTTTATGCCAAGTATCTCGATGCAATCGTGGCGCAGGCCTCGGTAGCAGGCATTACCGTACCTTCTATTCTCCTTTGGTGCTTGGGGCTGGGTACGCTGCATTTGGCGTTCGGCTTACTATTAAAGGCGGCACAATGCTTTGGCAGAAAGCAGTATTTAGAGGGCGTGTTCGGCGGCATCGTTTGGGCGCTGGCTCTCGTTTCCCTCACCCTTTGGGTGTTTGGTATGGTAAGCGGAACAGAGCCCCTAAAAACCTACGGCGCGTACGTTACGGCAGGGTTGTTCGTTGTTGGCGTTTTAACCGCAGGCATTGCAGAAAAGGGCTTGGGTAAGGTAGTAAAGGTGTTTTCCTCGGCGTACGGCATTATCAACTACGCTTCGGACATTTTAAGCTACGCCCGCCTGTACGGCTTAATGCTTTCGGGTGCGCAAATCGCATCTATCTTTACAAACACGCTCGCTATCGGCTTGCTCTTTCCCAAAGGGCCCGTCGGTATCGCTTTTGGCGTAATTTTAATTATCGTAGGCAACCTATTTAACCTTGCGATGAACCTGCTCGGCGCGTTTATTCACAACTCTCGCTTGCAGTACGTGGAGTTTTTCGGCAAGTTTTACGAGGGCGAGGGCGAACTGTTTGCACCGCTTGGTCAAACGCGCAGGTTCGTGCGCTTGCAACGCTAAAAGGCAAAAACGCCTTTATGCAATTACCCCGAAAGGGGAAAACGACGTTTGGTTTTTACCCGTAACGGGAAAACATAAAAAAGAAATAAATTTCGGAGGAAATTAAAAAATGGATGGAAGAACTATTGCAATTATCGGCTTAGCAATCAACATGCTCCTTGCGGGCATCGGCTCGGCTTACGGCCTTTACAAAACGGGCTCGGCGGCGTCGGGCGTGCTTTCCGAAGACTCTAAAAAGTTTTCCAAGGTAATCGTGCTTGCCCTTCTCCCCGCAACGCAGGGTATTTACGGCTTCGTGCTTTCGGTTATGAAAATCAGCATGCTCCCCGCAGTTGGCGCAGCAGCAAGTGCAGGCTGGGCAGTTGGCGGCGCGCTTGCCTTTCTTGGCTTAACCACGCTTGCCTCGGCAGTATTGCAAGGCAAAACGGCTTCCTCCTGCATCTATGCAGTTGGTAAAAACAGCGAAGGCTCCGGCAAATACGTATTATTCCCCGCAATGATCGAATTCTACGCAATTCTCGCCCTCGTTCTCGGTATTATGATTTAATGAGGAAGTTATGAACGACCAAAAACAAACCCTTTCCGAACGGATTTTGCAAAGCGCGGCAGATACTGCGCTCTTGAAAAAATCGAGTGCGGAAGCCTATGAAAAAAACCTTCTTATAAAAGCGGAGGAGGAGTGCGAGCAATTCCTTACGCAGGAAAAGGAGGCGGCGGAGGCGCGCGCGGCGGAAATTATTTCCCGCAGGGCAACGTTAGACCGCTTAGAAGGGCGTAAAATTTTACTGCGCGCCAAAAGCCGCGCGGTAGACGAGGTGTTTGCCCGCGTAACGGAAAAGCTTTGCGCTTTACAAAAGGCAGACCGCCTCGCCTTAATTTCTCGCCTGTTAGAAGAAAATGCCGAGCGCGGCGAACGCGTTATTTTGGCAGAGGTCAGCCCCCTTACGATAGAGGAGGTTTCTTCTCTTGCAAGCGTAAAAAGCTTGGGCCTTACGGTGGAAAAGGGCGCAGCAATTAGCGGCGGCTTTATTTTGGCAGGCGCAACGTACGACAAGGTGTTTAGCTTTACCGCCCTTGCCGAAGCCCTGCGCGAAACGGCCGAGGCAGAGGTTGCCGAAACCCTTTTTGGAAGCGAACAAGCGTAACGCTACGGAACGATTATTATGGCAAATAAAGAACTTTCTTACGTAATCGGGATTATCAAGTCCCGAGAAAAATATCTCGTTGGAGAAGAAAAGCTTGCCCGCCTTTTGGAGGCGGACTCCCTTTCGGACGCCCTAAAAACCTTAAAGGAAATGGGCTACGGCGGAGAAGAAAACTTTGACGAGGATTACGAAAGCATGCTTGCCGCAGAAGAGGAAAAAGCAATTGCCTTTTTAAGAGAAAATTATAACGGAGAGGCGGCGGCTTACCTTGCGGCAGGGGTGGACTTTCACAATGCGGAATGTGCCGTTCGGGCGGCGTTTTTAGGCGGCAACGCGCCCTATAAACGCGGCGGCTCGGTTTCGGGGGAAGCGTTATTAGAGGCGGCAAAAAACGCAAGCTATGCAGAAATTCCCTCTTATCTTGCTACGTCTATGCAGGCGGCGGCAACGCTGTTTAAAGAAGGCAACGCAAGCGGCGTATCGGTGGG
>JAFOHH010000024.1 GCA_017421905.1 Clostridia bacterium | reverse complement strand
TTTTCCTCTTTTTTTACTTCTTTTGCAGGGGGCGGATTTAAAATTTTCCCGGTAGACACCTCAACGAAAATACCACCTTCTTTTTCTTCGATTTCCCCGTTTTTTTTCATCATTCCGTGTTTTTTGCAAAGACGGTCTTTACGGGCATTTCCCATATAAACGAAGGTGGGTTCTCCACAAATAGGACAAACAAGTTCTAAATTTTCCATTGCCTTTTCCCCTTTTAAAATGATGAGTTAATTATACTCTTTCTCTCCGTTCTTGTCAAGAGAAAAATAAAAAACTGCGTGCTTTCCAAACAGAAGGTACGCAGTTTAAATTATTGGAGCGGGAAACGGGATTCGAACCCGCAACTTTCGCCTTGGGAAGGCGACGCTCTACCGTTGAACTACTCCCGCAAACGGTTATGCGGCTACTATACCACATTTTACCGTAAGTTGCAAGTGTTTTTTTGCCGTTTTTAGGCGTTTTTTGCCAAATGGAAAGGCTTTGGGGCGCACATTTTAATTCATAACGACGTCCTTAAGCCGTTCGTACTTTTGCACGCAGAGGTGCAAATAATCGGAATCGGGATAGTCGCGCAGGGCTTCTTCTGCAATGCGCTTGGCAAGGAACACGCTTTCTGCCGAAACGGGCAGGTTGCCAAGGTCGGTTAAAAACCTTCCGCTTTGGCGCGTGCCCATAAAGTCGCCCGCGCCGCGCAATTCAAAGTCGTATTCTGCAATTTTAAAGCCGTCGGCATTATCTTTTAAAATGGAAAGACGCTCCCGAGCGGTATCCGAGGTGGAATCGGAAAGCAAGAAGCAATAGCTTTTTTTATCCGAGCGACCAACCCTGCCGCGCAGCTGATGAATTTGCGAAAGTCCAAACCGCTCTGCATTATAAATGACCATAACGGTGGCATTGGGAACGTCTACCCCCACCTCGATAACGGTGGTGGAAACGAGGGCGTGATATTTTTGGTTTTTAAAATCCTGCATAATTTGCGCTTTTTCCGCATCCTTCATTTTACCGTGTAATAGGGCGATTTTTAGGTGCGGCAGGCGGCTTGTAAGCTCCTCGTAGAGTTCGGTAACCGAAAGGAGGGCGCTTTCTTCTTCGCCATCGATTTTAGGGCAAACGAAATAGGCTTGGTTGCCCTTTTGCGCTTCTTCTTCAATAAAATTAAGCATTGCGTCGTACTGGTAATGCGGGACGACGGAGGTGGAAATTTCCTGCCGTGCTTTGGGTTTATCGGGCACGGTAGAAACGTCTAAATCGCCGTAAAAGACAAGCGACAAGGTGCGCGGAATGGGCGTTGCGCTCATAACGAGGACGTCTACGCAGTCGCCTTTTTCCACGAGGGCGTTGCGCTGGGCTACGCCAAAGCGTTGCTGTTCGTCGCATACGCATAGGGCTAAATTGTGAAATTCTACGTCCTTTTGGATAACGGCGTGCGTGCCGCAAACGATATCGATTTGCCCTGCTTTTAGGGCGGATTTTAGGTCGCGTTTTTCTTTGGCGGTGAGCCTGCCCGAAAGGAGCGCCACGCGCTTATCGGGGAAATACTCCTGTAAAATGCGGTAGTTTTGTTCGGCAAGCACTTCGGTAGGGGCAAGAAACGCCGCTTGATAGCCCGAATCTACCGCTAAAAATACCGCGCAGAGGGAAACGGCGGTTTTGCCGCTGCCTACGTCGCCTTGAATGATGCGGTTCATTGCATGGCCGCCGCGCATATCGCGCAAAACGTCGGTTACCGCGCTTTTTTGCCCGTTTGTAAATTCAAAGGGGAAGCGACTTAAAAAGTTCTGAAAGCGGGATAAATTGTAATTGTAAACGTGCGTACGCTCCGCTTGCTTTAATCCTTTTAGGTAGCGGAAGGCGGAAATGAGCGTGAAATATTCTTCTACCGCAATGCGGGCGGCGCTATCCTTTTTTTCTCTGCCCGACGAGGGGAAATGTAAGCCGTTGTAAGCTTGTTTCAAATCGCCCAAATTGTATTTTTGAGCAAGGGGCGCAGGGATAACCGACTGCATATCGGAAAAATTAAGGGCGGTGCGGACGGCATCTCTCATCACCTTTTGCGTAACCGAACCCTTTACGCTATATACGGGTAAAATGCCTTTTAAGCGCACGTTTTTACTTACCGGCTCGAAGGTGGGGTTGACCAGCTCGGGCGTGCCGTATTTGTTTTGCACCCTGCCATAAAATAAAAATTCGCCCTCTTTTAAGCTTTTAATGACGTAGGGCTGATTAAACCATACGATGCGGAAATAGTCGTCGCCTTGGCGAGCAGAGGCCTGCACGACCGTCATTTTTCCCTTGCGGAACATTCTCGGCTGAGCAACCAGCTCGCCTGCGGTTAAAACGAAGTCGTTATGATACGCCTCGCGCAGGGATTGACGCGTGGTGAGGTCGAGATGGTTTTTGGGGAAATACTTGGGTAGGTCTTCTACCGAGAAAATTCCCATTTTTGCAAAATCTTTCGCGCGCGTTTCGCTCACGCCGCGAAGGGAAGAAAGTTCCATACTGCTCCTACGAAAAAAGGGAAAGCAAATATCGCTTTCCCCCGTAAATTATTCTAAAGAAATGAAATAGTAGTAAAGCGGTTGACCGCCGACGTGGATATCAACCTCCATATCGGGATACCGTGCGGCAACGAGGGATAGCATGCGCTGCCCTTCTTCTTCGGTAACGTCCTTTCCGCTGTAAAGCGTAATCATTTCGTGGTCGCTATTTCTGAGTTTTTCAATTAAGGAAAGGGTAACTTCTTCTACCGTGCTGCCCTTGGTAAGAATTTTTTTGTTATCCAAACCGATAATATCGCCCTGCTTTAAGCTGTGCCCGTCGAGATGCGCATCGCGAACGGCGGTGGTTACTTGACCTACCGTAACGTTATCGATAGCGTGGAGCATGTTGAAGGAGTTTTCTTCTACGCTTTCGTCGGGATTAAAGGCAAGTGCTGCAGCAAAGCCTTGCGGCACGTTTTTGGTGGGAACGACGTGGATTTGACGTTTTTCTACCAGTGCTTTGGCTTGTTCTGCTGCGAGAATGATGTTTTTGTTGTTGGGGAACACGAAAACGTGGTTTGCGTTTACGCGTTGTACGGCGCGAGCAATGTCATCTGCCGAGGGGTTCATGGTTTGGCCGCCTTCGATAACGCGGTCTACCATTAAATCTTTAAAGATTGCGGTAAGTCCGTCGCCCGCGCTGATAGCGAGCATGCCTTGCTCTTTCTTTTCCGCCTCGATTTTTGCAAGGAGCTGACGGTTTTGTTCGAGCATGTTTTCAATTTTGAGCTTATCCAGCTCGCCGAGCTTTAACGCGTGGGTAAGCGCAACGCCGGGCGTGTTGGTATGAACGTGGACCTTAATCATTTCCAGGTCGCCGATTACGATAACCGAGTCGCCCAAGCCCATAAGCGTTTCGCGCAAGCGATCGATATCGGCAAGAGTGGTCTTTTTATATAAATTGATAATGAAAAATTCCGTGCAGTAAGCAAATTCGATTTCTTCGAGGCTGGTGATATCGGCAAGCTCTTCTTCCGTAGCCATTTCTTGCGGCTTTTCTTCGATAACCTCGCCTTCTACCTCTTCGCCGATCATTGCTTTGTACATACCGGTAAATACGACGAGAAGTCCTTTACCGCCTGCATCGACAACGCCTGCTTTTTTGAGTACGGGGAGAAGCTCGGGCGTTAAAGCAAGCGCCTCTTCACCCGCCTTTAAGATGCCGGGTAAAAATTCTTCAAAATCCTTCATTTTGCCGGCGTTGGCGGTTGCAAATTCGCCCATCATACGAATGACGGTTAAAATTGTACCTTCCTTAGGTTTAGAAACCGCGCCGTACGCAATTTCCGTTGCGGCTGCCATTGCTTTTGCAAAGTGCTTGGTTTCTACCGTTTCGTTTTTCTTTAATTCTTGGAAAAGCCCACGGAAAATTTGCGATAAAATAACGCCGGAGTTTCCGCGTGCGCCACGAAGCGCACCTCTTGCAACCGCGTCTGCAATATCAGACATTTTGTTGGTTTTGCAAGCGTTGCATTCCTTTACTGCCGATTGAATGGTAAGCGACATGTTCGTACCCGTATCGCCATCCGGAACGGGGAATACGTTTAACGCGTCGACCATCGTGCGGTTAATTTCTAAAAGTTTAGCGCCCGACAAAATCATTTTGCGGAGCATAATGGAATTGATACTCTTAATCATATTGCTAAAAAGGCCTCTTTCCCTTACAGCTTAACGCCGATAATATTTACGTTGATGGAATCGACCAGCATACCGGTAAAGTTTTCTACACGATACTTTACGCTTTCCTTTAACGATTCCGCCACCGCGGTAATAGAAACGCCGTATTTTAATACGACGAATAAGTCGATATAAATGCGATCTCCCACCGTGGTAACCTTTACCCCGCGAGAGCCCGCGTTCTTTCTAAACAGTTCGGAAAGGCTATCGGTAAAACGGCGCGAAACCATTTCTACAACGCCGTAGCATTCCATAGCAACGTGGCTGGCAACCCTTGCAATGGCTTCGTCGGAAATAGAAATTCTACCGTGGCTGTTTTTCGTATTAACTGACATAACCTTCTCCTTTATCGTTTTTTAACGTTGCACAGCGCAAAAAACCACGCTTTGCATACTATAACAAAGTTATTTTACACTAAAATACGCGAAAAAGCAAGAGTTTCCACCTGCTTTCCCCTTCTTTTTTAGTTATTTATCGTATTTTTTTTGTTTCCTTTTGAAAAAGCACGCTAAAATCGTTGCAATTTTTTAACGATTGTGGTATAGTATACGGGCACGAAAATTTACGGAGGTAGTTAAATATGTCCAGAGTATGCAGTGTTTGCGGTAAAGGAAAAGTTGCCGGCAACAACGTAAGCCACAGTGTTAGAAGAACGAAAAGAACGTTTTCCGCTAACGTGCAAAAAGTTTCTGTAGTAGAAGACGGCACGGTTAAAACCGAATACGTTTGCGCACGTTGCTTAAAGAGCGGTAAGGTAGAAAGAGCGTAATCTTTTTTGCTTTTACTTGCTACGACCGTGTTCGGGCAGCGGCGTTTCGGGATCCACATTGAAATTTAAGGGAGAGAAATCCCCGTAAGTCAAGCGGAGCCTCGGCGGTCGGAGACCGCGCTATACCCGGTAGGATGCAGAGACTTGCGAGTATCTCACCCACCTGCGAGAACGCGGGTTCACTTCGTCGTTTAAGCGGCATGGTGGTAGTATTTTTTTCTTTAGCGTTTAGCGCGGCAGAGCTTTCTTCCGCGCATTTCGTGGCGTATTACGCCTCGTTTTGCCCTCATGGTCAAGCGGTCAAGACGTAGCCCTCTCACGGCTGAAACAGGGGTTCGATTCCCCTTGGGGGTACCACATAAAAAAGGCAAGTGCAATACACTTGCCTTTTTTATGTGGCCTTTACGGGGGCGGGCGAACCTTGCGACAACCGTTTTGACTTGCACTTTCTTTCGTTTTGGGAGCAACGGTTCGTAGCCGAGCGCCCTGCGCGAATGCGATGAGCCTACGGCGAATTTTCCCCTTGGGGGTACCATAAAAAAAGGACAACGTTAGGCGTTCCCTATAAGGGATTTTTTGAAACATTAAAAATTTATAGGAAATT
>JAFOHH010000201.1 GCA_017421905.1 Clostridia bacterium | reverse complement strand
TGCTTGCCGCTTGCTCGAAAAAGGGCGGCAGAAAAACGGGGGTTTTTGCGTGATTTTCAAATTCCGTTTGGGCGGAAAGCACGGCGGTAGGGAAAGCGTGCGCCTTTATGCCAAACGCTGCCAAAACGGGAAGGGCGGCGGCAAGCGAATTGCTGCCAAACGCCGAATAGTCGTTAATTAAGATGCATTGTTTCATAAATCGGTTCTCCGTTATAAAGGCGGGGCTTTATTTTTTCTTTTCTTGAAAAAAGCGGGAAAGAGCGGGGCTATTTGTAAACAGCACGGCAAGAAAAGTTCCGCCCACGGCGCAAACGAGGGCTTGCACGCTGTCAAAGGGTACGCCGCCCAAAAGTGCCGATTGCGCAGAGCCCGTTAAAATCCAGTTGGTAAAAAAGTAACCTACTACCATCATCGCGCCGCCCCCTAAAAAGGAGGTTAAGCAAGCGGCGGTTTGCATTAGGCGGGAGGGCTGGGCTTTTCTTTTTTTCCATAAAGAAAGAATGCCCCACGCCACAAACGCCATAACCGCTTTTACCACGAGGGTAAAGGGGGCAAACGCGGCGTATCCCGTAAGCAGGTCGGCAAAAAACCCACCGATGCTCCCCACAAATATTGCGTAAAAGCCGAACAAGGCAACGGCAAGGTAGGCAATGCAATCGGCAAAATTTACGTTGCCAAGCCCCGTTGGGATGGGCAGTAGCCAGGTCGTAATGCAGTTAAGGGCGGTAAACAGCGCCAGAAAGGATAGTTTTTTTGCAGACATAAAAATACTCCTCTTTGCAAAACTCGGGGCAAAGGGGAGCGGTGGTTAGCGGTTTTCATTTACAGGGCGAGCTTTTTGTTGCGCAACAAAGGGCGTTTCGTTTTCCGCGTGCGCGGAAAGAAAGAAAAGCCAAAAAGCCGCCGCACGAGGCGGAGGATGAAAACCAAACCTTCCCATTCAGACTTTGCAAGGGGATCGCCTTGCTTACTGGCGGTTACGGAATCGCACCGTATCGGCTGTTGGGGCTGTTGGACTAACGAAAAGCAGCTTTAAACGCGCTTTTAGCACAAAGGCTAAAGACGGCGTTTTAGGTATAAGGCGCGGCTTTTGGTATTACCACCGGTCAAGAATTGCACTTTGCCCAAAGTTTGGATTATTTTTTTTCGTATTGTACTACCGTGGCGGCAGTTTGTCAAGCGTTTGAAAGAAAAAGGGCTTTTCCGTTTTAGGAAAAGCCCCGTTTTGTATTTGGAAATAAGATAGAACGAGCGAGCCGCTTGGTTTTAGCGTCCGTTTTTGCCGTTATTGCTTGTTTTGCCTTTATTGCTTGGAGGGGAAAACGGCAATTACCGAAACATTCCCCGTAAGGGAAAAGCCTTCTGCGGCGTACGGCATAAAAAAGTAATCGCCGCGGCGCACGGGTCTGCGGTAATCCTTGCCGTAAACCTCGCCTTCGCCTTCTATTACAACGTAAAGCGCGGGGCTAGGGGTTAGGGCAAGCGTGCCCGTAACGTCGTAGCGAGAAAAGGCAAAGCAGGGGGTATCTTCATAGCTGATTAAAGCGTATTCGGCATAGTTTTCCGTTTTGCGGACTAGGTGGGGCGTTTTTCTCGCCGCCGCAACGGCTTTTTCGCCAAGCAAGGTGTAATCAAAACAATCCAGCGCCACTTCTTTAGGAAGACCGATGTACATTTCCCGTTCGCTTAGGGCGTAGTCGCCGCAGTAGTATTCGGGTTGAATGGTAAAATCGGTGGGCTCTTGCACTTCTAAAATTAAACAGCCGTAACCGATGGCGTGCGCAAGACCGGCAGGAATTAAAAATAAATCGCCCGGCTTTACGTCCGTTTTGCCGAGAAAGGGCACGAGTGCGTTTTTATCTGCACGGCTTTTTTCTACGGCGGCAGAAAATTCTTCCTTCGTTAGCGCGCGGTTAAAGCCAAAGTAAATTTCGGCGTTTTCTCTCGTGGCAAGAACCAGCCAGCTTTCCGTTTTGCCGTAATCGCTGCCAAAGTTCGCGCGGGAAAAAGCTTTCGTGGGGTGCGCTTGCACGGGCAGGCGAATAGCGCTATCCAAATATTTTACGAGAACGTCAAAGGAGGAGCGGCTTCCGAGCATTTCGGTAGGATAAGCGGCTAGCAGGTCGCGGAAGGAAAGCTCCGTATCGGTTTCCGTTTCTATGAAAGAAAGCCCTTCGCTAGGGGTGGGGTTTTCGTTAAGCGCAATTACGGTAGAGGCAATCCATTCCTCGGGTAAAAAGCCGTCGCCAAGCTTTTCGGGGCGGTCTAAAAAGGTATCCATCAACGCGCCGCCCGTATAAATGCGGCGTACGCGGTTGGGTTTAAAAAATACGGGCTTTAATGCATAATTTCTCATAAACGTATTCCTTATTTTGGGTTTTATTTTATAAAGCGTTGGCGGCGTTAGGGTTTTTTTCGCATAGGGCGTAGGCGTTTTCTTTAAGGGCGTAGGCGTATTTTGCCGCGCCAAACGCCGCTTCTTCCTTTCCTTCGGGCAGGGTGAGCGGTGCACCGAACTTTCTTTGCAGGGCGCGTGCAAGCACGGGGTTTTTGCGAATGCCGTTACCCGATGCCGCTAAATGCGCTACGGGAAGACCGCCTGCAATTTTTTCATAACCCTCCCAAAGCTCTTGCGCCATACCTTCCACAAGGGCAAAGGCAAACGCCTCGGGCGTAAAGTTTTTGTCGGAAATACCCTCTATCGTGGCGCGGCTTTTGGGCGAGGTACGCGTTCCGCAAAACAGCGGGGTAAAGCAGGGCGCGGAGGAACGGTATTTCTCCTCTCCCTTTTCTAAAAGGGCGTTGAGGGGCGTGTAAAGGTCGCCGCTTGTTTCTGCGCCAAAGGCGGCAAGGGTTTGGGCAAAAAAGTCGCGCAAAAGGGCGTAGCTTCTGCCACCGCAAAGGGGACAGTCCACCCCAAGATATGCGCCGAATAAATAAGGGCGAATTTCACATTCCGCCTGTTCGGGAAGGGAAGCAAGGGGTACGGAAACCTGACTGCCCGTACCAACGTTAACCGATACGCCAGTTTGATTACCCAGCGCGCCGTATACTGCGGCTTGGTTATCGCCAATGGCAACGGTTACGGGGATGCCTTCCGCAGTTTTTCCAACAAAGCCGTCTTTTTGCACGGTGGGCAAAAGGTCGCAGTTTACGCCTGCTTTATTTAAGGCGGGGCGGTCAAAGCAAAGGCTTGCAAGGTCAAATGCGCCAAGGCTTGCCGCATCGGAGGGGTGGGTAACGGGCTCGCAATTTCCCGCCAGTTTCATAGCGAGATAATCGTGCACCGTACAAATTTTAGCGGCACCTTGCGGAACTTCTCCCTTTACCGTGTGGTAAAATAAGGTGGTAAGTCCGTAGCCGGATGCCATTTTATAGCCGGTTAGGGCGGAAATGCGGCTTGCGTAGCTTTCGCCTTCGGCAAAAAGATCGTTTCCGTAGGGGTTTTGCCAGGTATATAGGGGGGAAATGGCATTCCCCTCCTTATCTACGTATAAAATGCCGTGCATTTGGCCGGTAACGCCCACGGCGGCGGTTTCCTCGTTTTTCAGCTGGGAAAAAGCAGAAAGGGCAAGCTGCACCGCAACGTCTGCATCCTGCGTGCGTGCATAATCGCAAAGAAAGGGCGATCCGCTTAAAGTAACGCTTTGTTCCACCCTGCCGCCGGCAACGCGCACGGCGGAAACGGAGGTCGTACCGATATCAAGGCCGATATAATTTTTCATAACCTTCTCCTGTGGGGTAAAAGTTTTGGGTTAGCAGGTGGTAGAGCCGAGATCCAAGCGCTTGATAATATCCTCTTGAATTTCGGGAGAAAGATCCAAAAAGTTTACGAACGTACCGTGAATGCGCATAATATACACGCCGCTCGGTGCGTACTTTTTGGGGTTTTGTAAAACCTTTCTAAGCGTTTCGGGCGTGGTTACGTTAAAGTAAACGTAAAACGGTGCGGTTTTGCCGTGGTTGGGGAAGAATAAGGGGTTGAAAATTTTGGTTTTAAATTCCAAGCCCTTTTCTTCTACCGTATTAGCGCAGAAGTATTTGGGGTCAAGACCGAGGTGCGATGCATAGCCGCCGTTAAACTCTTCGTAAGGGAGCTTGTATGCGGAAAGAACGCGCATCCCTAGGCCGTTTTGCGCTTCGCCAAACAGGGGATCTACGCCGTAGCCCAGCATCTCGCGCGATTTTCTGCCGTCGGGCGTTGCGCCTACCCAGTAGCCGTAAAGCAGGTGGGTGGTGGGGCTGCTCCAATCGGGACGGAAGGGGTTTCCCAAATAATTTTTTTGGCTGCGCACGATGTCGGAAACGTCCTTTGCAATGCGAGCGGCAGCTTCGTCGGGGCAGGTTTCGTTGTTGCCGAATTTGGGGTAGGCTTGCAGCTGGCGGCGGAGCTCCTCGTGGCCTTCAAAGTTGTTACTAAGGGCGGAAAGGAGGCTTTCGGCTTTGCCACCTTCTTGTAAAAAGGCGTTTACAGCCACCAAGCTATCCGCTACAACGGAAAGTCCGTGAATTAAGCAGCCCGATCCGTTATACGGCGTGCCTTGTGCGTTTTTATCGCGAAGGTCAACGCCGCTTTCCAAACCGCCCATAAAGGCGGAAAGGAAGGGTACGGGCAGGTTAGATAGCGCACGCGATGCGCCGTTTGCCGCGTTTGCCATGCGCTTTGCATAGTAGCGCACGTTTTCCGTAAAGTATTCGTATAAATGTTCGCAAACGTCTGCTGCGTCTTTTGCGCCCATTTCTTGGTACGTTCTGCCAATTTGCTCGCCGGAAATTAGCGATTTGCCGCCTGTAAGCGTCAGCTCTAAAATTTTAGCGAGGTTCAGCCAAGAGTTGGTGGTGTTGCCGTTGTCTTTTCCCATAATCAAGGGCTCTTGACAGCCTGCAACGGCGTAGTCGGAAAGATCCTCTCTCTTTACACCGTGTTTTTCCAAAACGGGGAAAAGCGCGTCGTCGTTAAACAGCGAAGGCGTGAGTACCCCGGGGGTAAAGAAGAATTTTCCCATTTCCTCGTACAGTTTATCGGGCGCGTTTTCGTGCAGGCGTACGGATAAAATGGGTTGGGGGAGGTTCATGCGGAAATATGCGTCGAAAAGAGCGTAGGAGGTGGCGTTCGTCAGATCTTTGCCGTCTGCCGTTTTACCGCCTACAAGGAGGTTTTGCGAAATTGCCCAGCTGCGGTCTGCCACGTTGAAAAATACCAAAAAGTGCTCTAAATATCCGCGTGCGGTGTCGCGGTCCATATCCGTCATAGCGCGGTAAGGCTCGAAAATGCGGTCTGCATTCCCTACCGAAAAGGCAAAGGGGTTGGGGGTTTGCTCCAAGCACATTACCTGCCAAAGCAGCATAAAGCTTTGTACGGCCTCGGGCAGGTTTCTCGCCCCTTGCATGGGCACGCGGCTAAGCATATCCGTTAAAAAGTTTAGTTCGGCTTTGCGCTCGTCGCTGGCGGTGGCTTTTTGCTTTTCCGCAAGGGCGCGGTAGCGTTCGGTTAAAATAAGCAAGCCTTCAAAGGTGAGCAGCTGCGCACGGTAAAAATCGCGCTTTGCGGCATCGGTTTCCCTTTCAATTTTTTCGCGCAGCGTTTGCATAATGGGGGCAACGCCGCACTTTAACACAGGGCGGAAGTCGGGGATTAAGTGTCCCGTTACCTGTTCTACGAAATAAGCAACCTCCTTGGTGTCCTCTTCGCAAGCGGCGTAGGTTGCGGCAAGCTCGGTTACGTAAGGCGTTTTGGAGAACTCGCTGCGTACTCGATCGATGCGCTCGGCGGAAATTTCTTCGCTCGGTTCAATATCGCCAAACACGGCGGAAGGATCGCAATAGCCGTTAAAGGTGCAAACCTTAAAGTTAGGATTAATTAAAGCGTAGCTTTTTGCAAACGCATCGTCTTGCGTTCCGCAAAAAACGGCGTGCTCGGAAAGGGTGATGGGCAGCGTTTCCAGCACCTTTTTTAAGGCGTACGCCTTTTTAACCACGTTGGGCTCGCCTTCTACTTCCGTTTCGGCGGCAAGGCCGATTTCCTTTGCTAAAAACCAGCCGTCTAAACGGGTTTTTGCGCGTTCTTCCTTAAAAAGGGCGCGTGCTTTTTCCTCTAAACGTTCGGGGGTGTAGTTCATAATCGTTCTCCTTATCTTATATAGTATCTTTTTTATAGGTTGAATTGCTTTCGAGCTTTTCTTGCGGTCAGGTTTTAATTACGGTAAGGCCGCTTTCTTCAAAAACCGTTTTAAAATAGTCGTAGCGTCCTGCGGGTAGCGCGCCGCCCTGCATGGGGTAGGGTTTTCCCAGCTTTTCCCACTTGGGCTTGCCGTATTCGTGGTAGGGCAAAAATTCAAAGGATGCGTTTTTCAGCGCAAGGTCTTGGAATAGCTTGGCAAAAGCGTGCGCGTCTTGTCGGTCGGCGTTTACCCCGTCAATTAAAGGGGTGCGCACCCAAACGGGAATTCCTGCCTCGTCAGCCTTTTTTAAGTTGGCAAGAATTACGTCGTTTCCGCTCCCCGTCCACTTGCGGTGCTTTTCGTCGTCGTGGTGCTTTACGTCTATAATTAGTAGGGAAAGATAGGGCAAAAGCTCGGATAGTCGCTCGCAAGTGCCGTTGGTTTCTATGGCGGTGGAAATGCCTGCTCCCCGCAAGCCTTGCAGCGCGGTTTTTAATGCGTCGAATTGCAGCGTTGGCTCTCCGCCCGTAAAGGTTACCCCGCCTCCGTCAAATAAAAGCGGTTTTGCTTGCTTGGCTTCGGCTAAAACGTCTTCGCAGGATAGTTCCTTATAGCCTGCCTTTAGCGGAAAAAGCCCCTCCGGATTGGCGCACCACGGGCAGGAAAGATTGCACCCCGAAAGATGGTATACCAATCGATTGCCCGGCCCGTCTGCCGAGTAGTTAAATCCCTTTTTGAAAAATCGCAGCTTCATGCGTTCCTCCGTTGCGTGGGGAAAGATTTAAAACTTTCCTTTGTTTGTGAGTTGGGTTGCGTGGAAAAGCCTTAAAGCTTTCCTTTGTTTGCGAGTTGGGTTGAGTGGGAAAGTCTTAAAAACTTTCCTTTGTTTGTGAGTTGGGGTTGAGCGGGAAAGCCTTAAAGCTTTCCTTTGTTTGTGCGTTGGGGTTGAGTGGAAAAGTCCTTAAAACTTTCCTTTGCTTGCGAGTCCGAGGGGTGGAAACCCCTTCCCTCTACTATATTTGTTAAATGCTTTAACAAATTCACAGATATATTATACCACATTTTATAGGGTAAAGTAAAGTGTTTTTGGAAAATTTTCTATAAGAGCTTTTTAACGGAAATAAAACCAAAGGGCACTTAATTATTTATGGTGGCAAGAGATAGAAAATTTTTGTTTACTCGATACAAATATTTTTACAAAAACCCCGATAATATAAAAAAGTGTCGCTAAAAAGCGACAAACAGCAAGGAAAAGGTCTATTTTCTGTAAAAAAGAATTTACAAAAGGGCGCAAATATGGTAAAATAGGGGACAAGCAAACGAAGAGGACGTTTTCATGAAGAAAGATAAGCTTTGGTTCCGCGCGGTAAAAGGCGTGGTTAAAATTTTTATAAAAAAGCCCAAATTCGTATTTTTGGGAGAACCGTACCGCTCCGGGGACGTGCTTTTAAGCAATCACGTTGGTTCTTCCGGGCCGCTTACCTTGGAGTGTTACAGCAATCCGCCCGTGCGCCTTTGGGGCACGTATGAAATGAATAGCGGCTTGCGTTCTACCTACCGCTATTTGGTACATACTTATTACCACCAAAAAAAGGGTTGGAACTTAACGCTGGCACGCATTTTCTGCCTGCTTGCTGCGCCTCTTGCAAATATGTTTTACAAGGGCTTGCAACTAACCTCTACCTATCCCGACGCTCGCTTTTGCGGCACGATTAAAAAAAGCTATAAAATTTTAGAGGGTGGCGAAAACATTTGTATTTTCCCCGAAGATTCCTCCCGCGGCTATTTTGATAAATTAACGCTTTTCCACGAAGGTTTTATCACCTTTGCCGATTATTGCTTGAAAAAGGGCATGGATCTTTCCATTTTCGTAGCTTATTTCCACAAAAAATCGCGTACGTTTATCGTAGATGCGCCCTTTAAATATTCTGCGGTAAAGGCAGAGGGCGGTTCTCGTAAAGACCTGGCAAAGCGTATTTGCGACCGTTGTAACGAGCTGGGTGCTCGCCAAGAAGAGGCGTATAGCGAGGCTGCCGCGGCAAAAAAAGCAAAAAAATAAAGCTTTTAACCTTACCGCCTAAAAAATAAATTTGCAAACGTAAAAACGCCCTGCGGTTTCCGCAGGGCGTTTGGTATGTAATAATTAGTTGTTGCTGTTAAGAATAAGTGCGCCGAGCTCGTCGATAATTTCGAGAACGATGGAGTCTTCTACCTTAACCTTTACTTTCTTTGCTCTTTTATGACGGCCACCGCCGAGGATGCGCATTGCGCCAACGGCAAGATAAGTACCTTCTATCTCGCGCGTGGTAATAATTAGGTTAAATGCGCTTTGGTTTAATAAATAAATACCGTAAGCAAAGAGGATTACGCCTAAAAGAAGGAAGGGGATGAGAATAAGGGGCTGGGTTTTCATGCCGATAACAACGCCAACAACGGCAATAAGAATGCCGAGAATAATGAGAATAATTGCGTTCGTTTTAGATTTAACAGCGTGGTTAAAGCTAATT
>JAFOHH010000200.1 GCA_017421905.1 Clostridia bacterium | reverse complement strand
GTAATGATAGACGGCGACGTTGTTGCCGAAAACGGAAAAATGTTAAAGGAGTTTGCCCCGTACGAATATCCTGCGCAAGCCATGCAAACCATGCACGTGGGCGAGAAAATTACGGCGGAAACCTTCCGTGTAAAAACGCAAAAAACGGATACCGCCACCGTACGCGCCATTGAAATCATCCCCGCACGCGTGGGCGATTACGAGCGCCACGTTACCTTAAAGGTTACGGACGGATGTTTAAATTCCGATACCGAGCAAGACGTTTTAAAAACCTTTGTGTTCGAACGCCACAAGGCTACCGGCACGCACGGCGTGGGCTTTGTAAAGGGCTTTAACATTAAGTGCGGCGCAATGGCATCTACCGTGGCGCACGACGCGCACAACCTGCTTGTAATCGGCACGAACGACGAGGATATGGCGCTTGCCGCAAACACCTTAATTGCCTGCGGCGGCGGTATGTGTGCCGTTCAAAACGGAAAGGTGCTGGGCTGCGTAGAGCTGCCCCTTGCCGGCCTTATGAACGTAAAAACCGCAGAAGAAATGAGCGACGCCGTTGCAAAATTAGACAGCGCATGGAAGCAAATCGGTTGCGATATCGTTTCCCCCTTTATGACGATGGCACTCATCCCCCTTGCATGCCTGCCCGAGCTGCGCCTTACCAACCGCGGCCTTGTAGACTGCACGACCTTCTCTTTTTCTGAATTAGAAGTGGAATAATCCTGCGGGGTTGCCGAGTTGGCCCTTGCAGCGGCGTTAAAATATCCGCTACAACCCTGCCCTTATCCCCATTTTAATAAACGAAAAACACCTCCCGCAGGAGGTGTTTTTTTTGTTGACGTTTTCCGTTTTTTATTATGGTTTCAGGAAATATTGTTCGGTTAAGGCGTAGGCGTATGCGATATTTTCTTTACTATGGCTATCCGAAGAGGCAATAAGCTTTGCGCCGTTTTTTTGTAAATAGTCTACAATTTCGGTAGCGGGATAAGGTGCCGTGCGCCAGCCGCGCGAAATTGCACCCGTGTTAATTTCAAAAACCTTTCCCGTAGCAAGTAATGCATCCGCCGCCCTTTTCCACGCCGCTACGTAGCGCGGATGGGTAACGTCGAATAAAGAACACCCTTCGTTAAACTTGGTTATTAAATCGAAATGGCCTATGATATCGGCATCCGTTTTTTGCACCGCGGTAGCAAGCGCCTCGTAATAATTTTCCGCTGCGGCGTAATAGTCGCCGCCAAACATGCGCAACACCCCTTCCTGAAAGGCTGCGGGCGAAAGATCTACGGCACAATAAACGTTGTCCTTTTTTAAATAGTGCGCCGAGCCGATAACGTAATCGAACCCTGCTATTGGCGTTTGCGAATATACGTCCTTTTCCATTCCGCAAAAAAGTGCAATTTTATTGCCGTACTTTTGCTTTAAGGCGTTTATTTCCGCTTGAAAGGCGGCAATTTCCCCTTCTACAATCGTATAACTTTCATAAAACGGCATGGGCGAATGGGTACAAATGCCAAGCGAGGTAAGCCCCTTTTCGATTGCCGCTTGCACCATTTCCTCGGGGGAATGTTTGCCGTCGCAATACGCCGTGTGGGTGTGGAAATCAGCAAGGAGGGGGCGTTTTATCGCACCTGCCAAGGCTGCCGAAAATTTCTCGTTCATAGTGCGCTCCTACTTGGTCATTTTTTCCTGCTTTACTTTTTTATCGATTACGTGGCGGGAGGCAAGCTCTTTATGGATATCCTCCAGCGAGATGCCCGCTTGAATCATAAGGACGAGGGTGTGGTAGGTTAGGTCGGCAATTTCGTAAACCGTTTCCGCTTTATCCTCCGCTTTTGCGGCGATAATAACCTCGGTACACTCCTCCCCTATCTTTTTCAAAATTTTATCCAGTCCCTTTTCAAAAAGGTAAGTGGTATAAGAGCCTTCCGTCTTTTGCTTTTTTCTGCCCTCAATTAGCGTCATTAACGCCTGCAAGGAAAACTCGTGCAGGGTTTCGCTTTGGAACACGGGGTTGTGGAAGCACGTTTCTTCGCCCGTATGGCAGGCAGGGCCTTGCGGCTCTACCACAACGACGAGGGAATCGTAATCGCAATCGGCAGTAATGGAAACGACGCGTTGCACGTTGCCGCTGGTTTCTCCCTTTCTCCAAAGCTCGTTGCGCGATCTGCTCCAAAAGCAGGTGCGCCCCTCCTGCATCGTAATTTGCAGGCTTTTCTCGTTCATATACGCAAGGGTAAGTACTTTTTTGCTAACTGCATCTACCACCACGGCGGGAATTAACCCTTTTTCGTCAAATTTTAATTTTTTTACGTCTATCATAATTTCACCTTTACAGTCTTACGGGAATATTTTTTTGTTTTAGGGTGCGTTTCAGCTCTTGAATATTTACTTCTCCGAAATGAAAAATAGAGGCGGCAAGCCCTGCATCCACCTTGGGGAGCGTTTCAAACAGCGTTACGAAATGCTCGATGCAGCCCGCCCCGCCCGATGCGATAACGGGTACGGAAACGATATTACTTACGGCGGAAAGCATTTCCAGATCAAAGCCCCTCTTTACACCGTCCGTATCGATGGAGTTAAGAACGATTTCCCCCGCGCCGCTTTCTGCGCCGCGTTTTATCCATTCTAAGGCATCTAAACCGGTATCCTCTCTGCCGCCCTTGCTAAACACGTGGTATTTGCCGTTTACGCGCTTGGCGTCTACCGAAAGCACCACGCATTGTGCGCCGTAACGCTTTGCGGCTTGCTCGATTAAGTCGGGATTTTTAATTGCACCCGAATTTACGCTGACCTTATCCGCACCGCATTTTAATACGCGGTCGAAATCGGCAAGCGAGTTGATGCCGCCGCCAACGGTAAGCGGAATAAAAATGTTGCTTGCAACTTCCTTTAAAACGTCGGGGAACAGCTCGCGCTCCTCTGCGGAGGCGGTAATATCGTAAAACACCAGCTCGTCCGCGCCGTGGTCGCTGTAATATTTGCCCAGCGTTACGGGAGAGGAAACGTCTGCAAGCCCTTCGAAATTAACTCCTTTTACTACCCTGCCGTTTTTTACGTCCAAACAGGGAATGATGCGTTTGGTAATCATTGCGCCACCTCGATAGCCTCAGTTAAATTGACGGCTTTGGTATAATACGCCTTGCCGATAATTGCACCGTAAATGCCAAGCTCGGCAAGTTCTTTTACGTCGGTAAGCGAAGAAACGCCGCCCGATGCGATAACGTTTATGGTAAGCTCTTGCGATAAGCGGCGATATAAGGCGTGGTTTGCGCCCTGCATTACGCCGTCTTTAGAAATATCCGTACAAATAATCGTTTGCACGCCGATTTCCTGCAAATGCTTGCAAAAATCGAACGCGTTGAGGCTAGATTGCTCCGTCCAGCCCTTTATTGCCACGTAGCCGTCCTTTACGTCTACACCTACTGCAATCTTATCGCCGTATGCTTTTACGGCGGAGAGCAGGAAATTTTCGTCCGTAACCGCCGCCGTGCCTAAAATAACGCGGTTTACCCCTGCCGAAAGGTATGCCTCGACAACCTCCATACTGCGGATGCCGCCGCCCACCTCCACGAAAAGGTCTGTTTGGGCTACGATTTGTTGAATGGTTGCAAGGTTGGGGGTTTCCCCCGTTTTTGCGCCTTCTAAATCGACGAGGTGCATATAGCTTGCGCCTTGGCGCTGAAAATCTTTAGCAACTTCTACGGGATTATCGCTATACACCGTCATTGCGTTATAATCGCCCTTTAATAGGCGTACGGCTTTGCCCTCGTACAAATCGATTGCGGGAAATAGCTTCATTTTTTTGCCTCCATTTGTGAAAAAGCGCGCAAAACGTTTAAGCCCGTTTCTCCGCTTTTTTCGGGGTGGAATTGACAGCCGTAAACGTTTCCGCTGGCAACTGCCGCCGTAACGGGTGCTCCGTATTCCGTTTGCGCAATGACGGTTTTTTCCGCCGTTACCGCGTAATACGAATGCACGAAGTAAACGCATTCCCCCTCCTTAACGCGCTCAAACAGGGGGTGAGGATTGGGAAAAGTAAGGGCGTTCCAGCCGATGTGCGGAATTTTATAGGCACTTGGCACGATGCCCGAAAGGGGCTTTATTTCTCCCGAAATAAGCCCGAGCCCCTTGTGCTCGCCGTATTCGTAGCTTTTATCGAACAGCAGCTGCATACCAAGGCAAATGCCAAGAAGCGGCGTGCCGCTGTTTGCCTTTTCTATAATTACCTCGGCAAGGCCGGAGGAAAAGAGCTTTTTTGCCGCATCCTCAAACGCGCCTACGCCGGGGAGCAAAATGCGCTCCGCTTTGCGAATAACCTCTATATCTCCCGTAGCAACCGCTTCTACCCCGATTGCGCGGAAGGAACTGATAATGGAAAACAAGTTTCCCACACCGTAATCGACAATAACAACCATTTACAGTACTCCTTTGGTAGAAGGCACTTCGCCGCCGAGCGTTTCGTCTATTGCCACCGCTTTTTTTACGCTGCGCGCTACCGATTTAAACGCCCCTTCGATAATATGGTGCGCATTTTTACCCGCAATTTGAATAAGGTGCAAGCAGCAAAAGGCGTTTGCGGTAAAGGCTTGCCAAAATTCTTCGACAAGCTCTACGTCGAAATCGCCAACCTTGGGAAAGCGAAAATCGAAATCGCAACCGAAATAGCTTCTGCCTGAAAAAT
>JAFOHH010000023.1 GCA_017421905.1 Clostridia bacterium | reverse complement strand
ATTTATGAAAACCCTTTAAAATGGAAACTCGATCAATTTTACGTAGAAATATAGAGATGTGGGGTTTTCGCCCCAAGGCGGTTGCCGTATAAAAGCAAACCACGTATATCTAACAAAAACCCCCGACAGATTTTACTTCTGTCGGGGGTATTCTTTTTATGGTAGGCGTGCAAATTGCCGCAGCGGCGGTTGACGTCAAGCCAGCGGCGTTTGCTTTTCTACGTACGCTTTAACGATGGCAAATTCCTCTTCTTTGGCGGGGACGTCTAAATCGCAGAAGGTGTTTTCCGCAACCGATTCGCCCGTAAGCACTCTAAACCAAAGCAGACCTAAAGCGTATCTGCCGATGCCGCAATCGGCATGGAAGGTGTCGCGGTGGATTTTTTCAATGCCAAGCTTGGTTAAAGCCAGCATCATTTCGCCCGAAGGAATTGCGCCGTCTAAATCCTCTTCTTCTAAAGCGGCGGAAACGGTATCGCGAACGGCGATAGTCATTTCTTCCATAGAGGAAAAGGCCGTTAGCTCGCTCAGGCGGCTACATCCGTCCTCGTATCCCCAGGTTTGATGAAAATATATCTTGGCTTTGGGTTGGTAGGTGCGGAGGTAATCGATAAGCTCGGAAAGGTAGGGCGAATACGTTTCCTTTACGCCTGCAAAATGGCTGCACTGTTGCAGGGATATTGCGTCGAACGTGCGCGATAAAAGCGCTTCTTCCATCGTGGTATAAAAGCCGGTAAATTCCCCGTTAAAAAACAGCATATAGCTTTTAGAGTTGCCCAGCATGTTGCGGTAATGCATTTCGAGAGAGCAGCCGCCGATTACCAGGTTTACAACCTCAAGGTTTTTCCCTTGCGCCTTTGCAATTTGATGCAGGTAGCGCGTTGCGTCTTCTGAAAAGCTATTGCCTATGGTTAAAATTCTCATAACGTCCTCCTAAAACGTGCCGCAAATAAAAATGCAAGCCGCCTTAAAAAGTATAGCACGGGGCTGGGCGAATGTCAATGCCTTTCCTTTTTTGGTAAGAAAAAAATTTTTACAGGTATTTATGAAAAAAGCGTATAATGCACTCTTTTTAGGGAACAATTTACAAAAACCCAAAGGAGGGCTTATTATGGAAATTGAAAAATGCAAAAACAAGAGAGAAATTAGAGAATTACTTACCCAGGTTGCCGAGGGAAAAAGAGCGGGCAGGAGCCTTTCCTCCGTGTTTGAAGATTTCGCCTTTACGGCAGGTAAGGCAAAGGGCAGCGTGCGCAATTTATACTACGAGGCGGTAAAGTGCGGCAACAAAAACGCCGCATTTAAAAAGGATTGCTTTTCGGGCGGAGAGTTTTCGGTAGGCGAGCGCAAAACGTTTGAGCGGCAAGAGGAGCGCGCCCTTTTAAAAAGTGTGTTTCGCCTAAAAAAGCGGGGCGTATCTACGAGAAAGGTGCTAAAATCCTTGGCGGGAGAGGACGAAAAGCTGCTATTGCGCTATCAAAATAAATTCCGTAACCTCATCGTAAAAAGCCGCGACGTGGTAGAAGAGGTGATGCGCGAGGTGGAGGCGGAGCAGGGCTATTGCTACAACCCCTATGCGGGAAAGGAAAGCAGCGGAGGCTTGCTACTGCGCTTAAAAACGGAGGTGGAAAGCCTAAACGAACGGCTTTGCGCGTTGGAAGGGGCTATGCGCTCCTAGTGGCTAATTGCGGCGACGGTATGCCCTGCCAAGGGGCGAATTATTGAAGGGCAGGCGCTCCGCCGAGGATCACCCACAAATAT
>JAFOHH010000199.1 GCA_017421905.1 Clostridia bacterium | reverse complement strand
TCCTAAAACGAAGGCAAAAACATTCGGAAAAAGGCGGCTTATAAGCGGTTGCGTCATTTCGTCTGCCTTGTTGGAAACGAGGGCGAGCTTTACGCCGCGCGCTTTTAGAGCGGACAGCAGTTGCATAACGCCCGGGTAAGGCAGGGTGCTATCTGCGTGGTGCGCCGCGTAATCTTCCATAAAATAGGCGTAAACCTTGTTGATTTCCCCTTCTTCTACGCCTTGAGGAAGGGCGCGAACCACGAGCATTTTGATACCGTTGCCAACAAAGGAGGAAACTTCTTTCTTGGTATGCGTAGGATAACCGAAGGCTATAAGCGAACGGTTTACACTTGCCGTTAGATCGTTTAAGGTGTCGGCAACCGTTCCGTCTAAATCGAACACGACGGCTTTATAGGGAGCGTGCATCATAAATCACCCTCCGCGGAGGTAACGTTTACGCCGGTTGCAACAGCGGTAGCCTCTAAAGCGGGTTCGGCAGGAGAAGCGGCGTTCATATTATTCGCCCAAGAACCGCTTTTTAAAATGAACGTGCCGATGATGCATTTTACAAAGTCGATTCCCCAAACGATAGCGTAAACGACGACGATATTCCACGGAGAAAAGCGAGAAAGCAGGTATGCAAGCGGCAAATTGACGCAGCACATAAATACGCTATCAAAGAGGAAGGTGATAAGCGTTTTTCCGCCCGAACGAATGGTGAAATAACAGGTGTTTAAATAGGATACGACGGGCATGGTGCAAGAAAGCACGAGGATAAACTTGGTTGCCACCGCGCGGATTGCGGGGGTGGTGTTATAAATTTGCGGGAAAAAGCGAGCAAAGCAGGCAAGCAATCCACCTACGATAACGCCGAGAAGGACGGAAAAGGCTTGGATTTTAGGCACGTCGGACTTGGCTTCTTCTACCAAATTTGCACCGAGCTTTTGCCCCATTAAAATGCTGACTGCCGTGCCGAGAGATACCGCAATCATATTAAATACGTTATGCAGCGTTGCGGCGATATTGAGGGAGGCGACGGTATCTAAGCCGCGTAAGGAATAGCATGCGGTAAGGAGAGAAATGCCCGTTGCCCAAAGCGCCTCGTTAATAAAGAGCGGAAAGCCCTTTTTCAAAATGCGGAAAACGGTGGATTTTTCCAAACGGAAATCGCTTGCCGCAAGGGACATAAAATAGTAGCGCTTGCGACGGAAAAAGGAATAGATCCATAAAGCGAACAATTCGACAAAGCGCGAGGTTACGGTTGCAATTGCCGCACCGCGAACGCCAAGCGTTGGCGCACCGAATTTACCGAAAATAAGGATATAGTTAAGCACCATATTTACCGCAACGGCGGAAAGTCCGCATACCATGGGAGCAACGGAGTATCCAAGCTCTCTTTGCGTGGAAGCTACAGACTGGGCAAAAGCAAAGGGCAAAAAGCCGATGAGCATAATGAGGATATACTGCTTAGCGTAGGAAAGGGTTAATTGTAGGTCGCCCTCTCCCCCTTCGTTTAAATAAATGTTAATGAGGGGTTCGCGTAAAAAATACAGTACGGCAATGCCGATTGCGGAAATAATAAGCGCGATGATAAGTTTTAATACGAAGGTTTTTTTAACCCCTGCCTTATCTCCGTTTCCGTGCATTTGAGCGGTAAAAAGCCCGATGCCCGAAAGCGCACCGAACACGCATAGGTTAAAAATAAAAATAAGCTGGTTTACGATGGAAACGGCGGACATTTGCTCCGTTCCGACCTTTCCTACCATAATATTATCGAGCAGGTTGACGAAGTTAGTTATTGCGTTTTGCAGCATAATGGGCAAACACAGCAGCAGTAATTTTTTATAAAAGGCTTTTGTTCCGATTAGTTTTTTCAGCATATAAATTCCTTTGAAAGTTAGTTAACGTAGTTTTTGTAAAATCTCTTCGAAATAATCGGGTAGGGGGGCGTGAAAGGTCATTTCCTCGCCCGTGGTGGGATGGATAAAGGTTATTTGGTGGGCGTGAAGAAGCTGACCTGCGAGATCGAACTTTTGCTTGGCGTAGCCGTATTCGGGGTCGCCCACTACGGGGTGGCCGAGATGCTTGGCGTGCACGCGGATTTGATGCGTGCGCCCCGTTTCTAAGGAAAATTCGCACAAGGTGTATTTTTCATAGCGTTTGACAACGCGGTAATGGGTTATGGCACGCTTGCCGTCCATAGTTGACACTTTATAGCGCGTGCGGCATTTGGGATCGCGGCACAGATAGGTATCTACCGTGCCCACGTTGTTTTTCATAACCCCTTCTAACAAGGCGTAATAATTGCGCTTACACGTTTTACTTGCAATTTGCTCGGAAAGGCTGACGTGCGCCACGTCGTTTTTAGCAACGAGGAGTACGCCGGACGTGTTTTTATCGATGCGGTGCACGATGCCAGGGCGAAGCTTTCCGCCCACGCCCGAAAGCGAATCGAGATGATATAAAAGCGCGTTGACGAGGGTGTCGCTCCCCGTTCCGTTGCCGGCGTGCACGGTAAGGCCTTGCGGCTTATTGATAACGGCAAGGTCGCTATCCTGATACAAAATGCTAACGGGAATATCGCACGGGGTTGCCTCTACGGGCAGGGCCTCGGGAAAAGTTACGGCAATTTCCTCCCCTTTTTTTAAGGGCTTGCCCGCCTTTTCGACTTTGCCGCAAACAGTAATATTCCCGTCTTCAATTAGTTTTTTCAGACGGGAACGGGTAACGTCGGGAAAGCGTTCGGATAAAAAGACGTCTAAACGCGTACCGACTTGTTCTTGCTCTACGATAAAACGGAAATCGGTCATTTTCCACCTCCTTGCGACGTGGATTGCGCATCTTCCTCTTGTGCGAGCTGCTCTTTTTGGGTTTTCTTTTTAAAGAAACCGCCGAAAATGCTATCTTCACTTAAAAACAGCAAATATAGGAGAATGAGCCCAACGCCCACGCATACGGCAATATCCGCTACGTTAAAGTTGGCGAAAAAGGTAGGCCAAATAAAATCGCGCACGCCCGTTTCAAAGTCCGTAATGCCGGGGACGCCCAAATCTTGCAGCAGCGCGCAGGTGCGGTCTATTAAGTTTCCGAGCGCATCCGAGGCAAGCAACATTAAGCCGTTTTTAAGTACTTTGTTTTTGCACACCGCATAAACGGCGAAGAATACGACGATGGCAATGGTGGAAACGACGATAAAAAACACTCTGGACCATTCCTTATCGCCGAACAGCGAAAACGCCGCGCCCGGATTTTGAATATACTCAAAGCGCAGCCATTCGCCGATAACGGGCATACTAACCTCGGTAGTTGCCGCCCAAATTTTCGTAACCTGATCTGCAATCAGGAAAAAGAAAAATAAAAATATTGCCATGGTTCTTCCTAAAACGCAAAAATCTTGCGTTGTATTCGTTTTAATATAATTTTAGTTTATCGTTATTACGCCTTTTCGCCGCGGATTTCGGAAAGCATTGCGTGTTTTAAATCGTAAAGCTTTTGCGAAAGGTCTACCTTATAAACCTCGGGTTGGTCTAAGCGGCGATACTCCTCCCAAAAGGTTGCGCGTTCTTCTTTAGCAAAGGCGACGATTTCCTGCAAGGAGGGCGTTTGGTATACCTGCTTTCCGCCTTTAAACACGGGTACGTGCAGGGGTTTAACCGAATATTCGGTAAAGGTGGTCTTTTTCCACGTTTCAATGGGGTGGAAAATGGTAAGGGGCTTAGTGGTATCGATTTTTTCATCTGCAAGGCAAATGAGATCGGCTTGTGCCATTCCCGCCCTATCGTAAATGCGGTAGGTGGTTTTATAGCCGGGGTTGGTAATTTTTGCGGAGTTATCGGACACCTTCATTTTAGGAATGAGCGTTCCGTTTTCCCATACGGCGGACATTTTATAAACGCCGCCGAGGGCGGGCATATCGTCGCTGGTGATAAGCTTTGTTCCTACGCCCCAAACGTCTATTTTTGCGCCCTGCGCTTTTAAGGAGGCAATGAGCTTTTCGTCTAAATCGCCCGAGGCGCAGATGGCTACCTCGGTAAAGCCTGCCTCGTCTAGCATTTTGCGCGCTTTTTTGGAAAGATAAGCAAGGTCGCCGCTATCTAGGCGAATACCGACGGGCTTATGACCTGCGGCCTTTAATTCCTTAAATACGCGAATGGCGTTGGGCACGCCGCTTTTTAAGGTGTCGTACGTATCGACAAGCAGGGTGCAAGTATCGGGATAAATATCCGCATAGGCGCGGAACGCCGTGTATTCGTCCTTAAAATTCATAACCCAGCTATGGGAATGCGTACCCGAAACGGGGACGCCGTATTTCATACCCGTAAGCACGTTAGAGGTAGACGAACAGCCGCCGATAACGGAGGCTCTTGCACCGTCCGTGCCGGCATCGGGCCCTTGCGCGCGGCGAAGGCCGAATTCCATAACCTTTCCGCCTTGCGCGGCATAGCAAACCTTTGCCGCTTTGGTTGCGATAAGCGTTTGGTGGTCGATGATATTAAGGAGAGCCGTTTCGATAAGCTGCGCCTCGGCAAGGGGGGCTTTTACCGTTAAAATGGGCTCTTGCGGGAAAACGACCGTTCCTTCCTTTACGGCGGAGATATCCCCCGTAAAGCGGAAGTCTTTTAAATAAGAAAGAAATTCTTCATCGAAAAGGTTTAAGCCGCGGAGGTAGGTAATTTCTTCCTCTCCAAAACGGAGGCCGTTGATATACTCTACGGCTTGCTGCAAGCCTGCTGCAACCGAGTAGGTTATGGTTTTGTTTGCACGGAAGAAGATATCGAACGCCGCTTCTTTTTCGTGTACGCCTTTTTTGAAATAGCCGTACATCATAGTAAGTTGATATAGGTCGGTAAGCAGGGTTAAATTTCTCATGATTACTCTCTCCATTCTCCCTTTTTGTTTACGTCTTCAAACGATTTAATTTCAGGAAGGGGCTTTTCCTCTTTGGGGAGCTGTGCCTCCTCGGCCTTGCGCTCTTCGTAAGATTTATAATCGGGCTGTGCATTTTTGGTTTGGGGCTGTTTTTTTGCCGATAGGATAATTGCTACGGCAAGGAGCGCATAGCCAAATACGACGATGCAAAGCACCACGGTAAGCACGTTAGATACTTTATAATTGCAGGCGGTTAAAACTGCGCCTAGCGCAAACGAAGCAAACGCCAAAAGCATTAAGTTGTTTTTGTTGACGGTAGCAAGAGATTGAATAAGTAAAACCACGCCCAAACCAAACGCCGCAAAGATAAAAAACCAATAAGCGTTATGGCGGCCGCCAAGTTGAATAACGTTACCTTCTGCCAGCAAATACATAATAAGTGCCGCAAAAAGTGCGCAAACGGATGCAATTAAACCCAAATGACGTTTCATCGTTTATCCTCCGAAAAAAACAAATTTTTGCTTTTTAAGCAATTTCTTTTTTATTATACCACATTTTTTGCGAAAGGCAATCGATTTTGGGCGCAATAAAGGAAAGTTTTGTTCTTTTCTTATAAGAAAAGACAAAAAGAAAGCAAGCAGCCGATTGGGGCTACTTGCCGAAGGGTAAAATTAGGTGTTGCATTAAATTTGGCTTATGCGCGCTTCGAACCCCAAGCTGATAAGAAGGGCTTGGTTGACCTTTTGCATGGTGGATAAAGGGAGTTGACCGATGCGCTCTTTTAAACGGCGTTTATCCAGCGTGCGGATTTGTTCGAGCAAGACGACGGAGTCTTTTACAAGGCCGTATTCGCTGGCGCGCAGCTCGATATGGGTGGGGAGCTTGGCTTTATCGATTTTACTGGTAACAGCTGCGGCTATTACGGTGGGACTATACTTATTGCCCACGTCGTTTTGCACGACGAGAACGGGGCGCACGCCGCCCTGCTCACTACCCACTACGGGACTTAAATCGGCATAATATAATTCTCCCCTTTTTATCATAAGCCTCTCTCCAAGCGGTTTTGCCCGTGTAAAAACCTTTCTACCACAATATATGAAAAAAGCGGCTTTGGCGTGAAAACGGGCGCAGGGTTATCTTTTCCCTACGCCCGAAAATTTATACCGTTTTTTGCCATTTAGCATGAAATTTTTACAGTGGCAAACGCTTCCGCTTGCCGCTTATTTGTTAAAAGACCTTTTTGGGTTTTCCCTTACCCGAATAGGAGGGTTTGGAGGAGGAATAGCCGCGCGGCGAGGAGTTACGAGCAGAAGAGTTGCGCGAGGAGGAATTGTGGGAAGAGGAGTTGCGCGAGGAGGAATTTCGTTCCCCACTTTGCGTGCGATAGCCTTCCGTAGTACGGAGGGCATTTTTGCGGCCTTCCCCTTTACGACCTTCGCCAAAGGAAGAAGCTCCGCGGGAGGGTTTTTCTGAATATCCGCCCGTTTTCAAAGCACCGTATGCGGGTTTTCCGCTCCGTTTTCCTTGCTTTGCACCTCT
>JAFOHH010000198.1 GCA_017421905.1 Clostridia bacterium | reverse complement strand
GGCGTAACGGGGAGTACGGGCCCCATAGGTCCTGCCGGTGCAACGGGTGCAACGGGCGCTGACGGAGCGGTTGGTCCTACGGGCGCAACGGGTGCAACGGGCGCAGACGGGGCGGTTGGTCCTACGGGCGCAACGGGAGCGACGGGCGCTGACGGGGCGGTTGGTCCTACGGGCGCAACGGGAGCGACGGGCGCAGACGGTGCGGTTGGTCCTACGGGCGCAACGGGGGCAACGGGCGCTGACGGGGCGGTTGGTCCTACGGGCGCAACGGGGGCAACGGGACCTTCTCCCGTGGAAGGGTTAGCAAGCGCATTTTTAGCGAATAATGATGCTCAGACGCTAACGGCGGCAGGAGATCGCGAAGCACTAAATAGCGTTTTTGCAGAAAACGCCACGATTGCAAACAATGCCGTAACCGTTACCGAGGGCGGTCTTTACCAAATAAATTTTGGCATTACCACGACGACGGCAACAGGAGAAACGGTTTCCCTTTATATTAACGGTGTAGCGCAAGCAAGCTCTCAAATTGATCCTATAAACGGCAACCAAAACAACGCTCTATCCGCTGTTTATACCCTTACGGCAGGCGACGAAGTGTATCTTGCCCTAGATGCAGACGGAACGCTGGAAATTCCCGCAGGGGGCACTACCGCTTATTTAACGCTTGTTCCCATTCACGCATAGCACTCATTCCCTGAATGAAATGTCTATCAAACGCAAAAAGCGTTCGGCTACTGCCGAACGCTTCTTTTATAAAACATAAAATTATAAGCCGAGAGCCTCTTCTACCGCTTTTACAACAGCGGGGAAGGTTTCTTCTTCAAACGGGTCGGAAAGACCTGCGGATTTCATTAAGCTGCGGTAATCCTCCGTTCCACCCTTTTTGAGGAATGTCATATACGTTTCAAACGCCTTTTTATAATCGGTTTTGGAAAGCGCGTAGAATTGCAATGCTGTGAGCTGCGCGATGACGTAATCGACGTAATAGAAGGGCGTTTCGTAAATATGCATTTGACGTTGCCACCATCTGCCCTCGCTAAAGGCGGGAAGATTTTCGGGGTCTACGTCGGGCATAAACTGCTTTTGTAAGGTAAGCCAAACGGCGTTGCGTTGGGCGGGAGTATATTCGGGATGGGCGTACACTTCGTGCTGGAAGGCATCGACAAGCGTGCCGTACGGCAAGAAGCATACTGCAGAGGAAAGGTGGTTGGTATAATATTCTTCTACCGTTTTTCCGAAAAAGGCTTGCATATACGGGTAGGTGAACAGTTCCATACTCATAGAGTGAACCTCGCACGTTTCCATGGAGCCTTGGCGAAGCATGGGATAGGGCAGCTTAAACGCTTGGTATGCAGCTAGCGCGTGGCCAAATTCGTGCGTAAGCGTGCCGATATCATCGAGCGAGCCGTTAAAGTTTGCAAGGATAAACGGCAAGCGGTAAGCAGGTAATTCCGTGCAATAGCCGCCGCCCCACTTTCCTTCTCTCGCAATAACGTCAAAGGCATCGGAATCCACCATAAGGCGCATCAGTTCGTCCGTTTCGGGAGCAAGGTCGGCATACATTTCGATACCGGCTTTAAAAATTTCCTCTCCCGAAAGGGCAAGCTTTGCTTCCTTTTTCGTGTACATTTCACGGTCGTACATCGCAACGTGGTCGATTTTTAACAGCTCTGCTTGCTTGGTGCGGATTTTAGAAACGAGAGGCACGATATACTTTAAAATATTGGCGCGCAGGCAAGCAATATCTTCTACCGTATAACAGTTTCTGCCCATTTTAAGGTAACCGAGAGGGATATAGTTTTCGTATCCCATTTTTTTGCCCATTTGGGTACGAACGGAAACGAGCTTATCGTAAATTGCATCCAGCTTTTTACCGTTTTTCTTTAATACCTTTCCGTAAGCAACCATTGCGCCCTTGCGATAATCGCGGCGGGGGTTTTGGTTGTATTTTGCAATTTGGGCGGTGGTGAGTTTTTCCCCACGGTAGCGAATAATAAGGCTACTCATCAGCTCTGCGTACTTACTGGTCAGCTTGCCTTCCTTAACCGAAAGGGAAAGAATTTTACGATCCATAGCCTGCGCCGCAATTTTTAAGTTTTTAAAATAAACGGGCGGGAAAAGCGTTTCTAACTCCTTTAAATAGCGGCTGGATAAAATGGTTTTGTTTACCTCGTTTTCCGCAACGGAAATTTTGGGCAAAACTTCGTCCATATAATCCTTTTCGCCTTTATAAAATTCGTCCTTCGTGTTTAACGTATAACGAATATAAGCGAGGTTGAACATCGTGCTAGCATATTCCTGCCCCTCGTAATAAGCGGTGATGAGCTCGCTTTGGCGTTTAGCAGAGCGTGCCATACGGAAATGCTTACAAAAGGCTTTACATTCTGCAATAATGGCGTCCGCATCGGGGCGAACGTAGGTAATTTCGGATACTTTCAATTTCTTACTCCTTGTATTTTTATAGAAAAACGGCGGTAACGAAGTTTTCCGTTATCGCCGCAAAATTATGGAACTTCTTTGCGGTATATAGAGCGTAGCGTTTGCGTAAAACCGAGAGATAGCGGTGCAAGGCCTGCTTCTTTTTGAATGAGCACGACGCGCGCACCCTCCTCTTTTATTCGCTCTTCAACAAATTCGTAAATAGCCCTACCGTAGCCTTGACGGCGAAAATCGGGCAAAAGATAAAGGTGATGCAATACGGCGCAGGGTTGCATCGTATCGTAATCGAACCCCATAGAATAGGCGGCAAAGCCAACGAGCGCAACCCCTTCCCTTACGACAAAAAAGCGAAGATGCCCCTTTTCGATTGCAGAAAGAAGGTTACCCGTTAAAACGGGCGTGTTCGTGCCGCTTTCCGCCCCTTCGTAAGAGAGGAGTTTGGTCAAAGAGAAAACGTCCTCTTCTCTCAAACTCTCTATTTGCATAAAAAGGGTTTTACCTCCCCGTTATGATATCTGGTAAAACGGTAGGTAATGCCGTTTTCTTCTTGCTCTTCGCCTTCTTCCACCATGGTAAAAGCAGGGTGCTCGTCTAAATTATCAAAAAACACCTGCGCACCGCCGTTGGCGTTTACCTTAGTAACGTATACGTCGGTTACGTAGGGAAGCATGGTATGATAAAACATTGCGCCGCCGATAACGAAAATATCGTCTGAGGGATATTTTTTCAGCTCCTCGGCAAGCTCTTCTAAGCTTTGTACGATGATGCAATCCTCGCGCGGTTCTCCGCCCGGATACAACACGATATTTACGCGGTTTTTTAAGGGATTTCCGCCGGGAAAGGACTTTAAGGTATTGCTTCCCATAACCACGATTTTACCCGACGTTTTTTCGCGAAAATAGCGCATATCTCCCTTTAAAGAAAAGAGTAAATCGTTATTTTTTCCGATACCCCACTCGGTATCTACCGCAACGATGGATTTCATTATACGGCAACCTCCAGTTTCACTTTTTCAGGATTATATTCGTAATTTTCCAGCTCGAAATCTTCCACCTTAAAATCGTAGAAGTCGGTTACGTCGCGCTTGATGACAAGCTTGGGAGCAGGATGCTGCGGGCGGGCGATTACTTCTTCCATAACGGGAATATGTCTGTCGTAAAAATGGGCGTCGGCAATAACGTGAACAAGCTCGCCCGGAACGAGGCCGGAAACCTTTGCAAACATAATGAGAAGCACGGCGTATTGTACGACGTTCCAGTTGTTGGCAACCGCCATATCGTTACTGCGTTGGTTTAAAATGCCGTTAAGCACGTTACCCGACACGTTAAAGGTCATAGAATAAGCGCAGGGGTAAAGGTTCATTTCGTGCAAATCTTCAAAATTATAGATGTTGGTTAAAATGCGGCGAGAAGCAGGGTTGTGCTTTAAATCGTACAAAACGCGGTCTACTTGGTCAAACTCCCCTTCCTTATACTTGGACTTTTTGCCAAGCTGGTAGCCGTAAGCCTTGCCGATGCTACCCGATTCGTCTGCCCAGCTATCCCAAATGTGGCTGTTTAAGTCGTTTACGTTATTCGATTTCTTTTGCCAAATCCATAAAATTTCGTCTACGGCAGCGCGGAAATTGATTTTGCGGAGCGTCATGATGGGGAATTCCTCCGCTAAATTATAGCGATTGACAATACCGAATTTTTTTACGGTGTGGGCGGGCGTTCCGTCTAGCCAGCGGGGACGAACTTCTAACTGCTCGTCTGAAAAGCCGTTTTGTACGACGTCCTTAAAATTTTCGATAAAAATTTGATCTGCTCTGCTCATAACGCTTCTCCTCTTTCTTCGTCGATATAAGTCGCCAAAATATCGGCAACGTGTAATAATACGGCAAGGGGGGATTTTTGATAAACTGCGGAAATGGAATAGCTACCGCCCTTAACACGCTGATCGAATCCGCCCATATGCCAGTTGATTGCTAGTGCCTCTTCTGCCGAAAGACGGATATAGTTTTGCAAAATAAATACCGATTTTTCACCGTGCCCGTATGGAAATTGCTCCTCTACGGCGTAGTAGGGCTTTTTAACCCATTCTCCGTTTTCCTTTACGTTGCGAAGCTCGATTTTATAGGTGTTTGCCTTGCATAAATCGTGTAGCAAGCCGCAAACGGCAAGCGTTTCTTCGCTGTAAGAAAGGCCTTCTTTAGCTACTAAATCCTTTAAGCGCAAATAAACGTTAAAACTATGCTCGGCAAGGCCGCCTTCGTAAGCGGCGTGAAATTTGGTGGATGCCGGCGCTGTGAAAAAGTCGCTCTTTTCCAAATAAGAAACGAGATTTTCCACCCCTTCGCGCTGCACCGTGCGGCGCAGCTCGGCAAGAAAGCGTTCTTTCATAATATTCTCCCGGTGTAACAGGCGAAAACCGCCCGTTATACACAATTATTTTTCGTAATAAAAAACGTGCGTTAGTTGCATTTCGCACTTTACGCGGAATATAATTTTTACCGTGTATTCCTCCTTAATGGTAAAGGAAGTAAAGCGCCCGTACGCATCTACGGTAAAAGTTAGGCTAACGGAGGAAAAGGTAGGAGCGGAAATATCGCCGCTTTTTTTCATGCGCTTAACGTATTCTGCCGTAGCCGTTTGCGCGTTTAAGGAAAGCGTTGCGGTGTAGCCGTTTTCCCTTTCTTCTCCCACGGAAGAAAGTAAGGTTTGCTCGGTTACAAGATAGCAAAAAGGAAAGGTGCTATCGCCGCCCCATTGCTCCTGGAAGGATTGTGGAGTAAACGATTTTGGCGCACCATAGCTTGCCGTACCTGTTTTTTTATCGTATTTGCCTTGGCGAATGGTAATTTCCCCTGCTTGCGATACGATTTCGGTTGCTTGATTGACAAACCCCGAGGAAAAAGAGGAATTTAAGTGGCGATTGCCGTCTTTTTCAAACAAAGTTAGCATATCTTGCGTAGAAAGGGTGTTTTTTACCCTTCCTTCCCCTTCTGCCCGATAATAACCGGCGGCGCGTAAATAATCTGCGGCTTGGGTATAAACGGATAGAGGGGTTTGCGTGGAAAAATCGACGAGGGGAAGCTCCGCAGGCGACGAAGGTAAAACGGAGGGCGACGCCGTGGGAGTTACCGAGGGCTGCGCCGTGGGATTTACCGAGGGCTGGGCGGATGGTGGCGTGCTACCCTTGGACTTTGCCGTGCAAGAGCACAAAATAAAACTAAAAATAAG
>JAFOHH010000197.1 GCA_017421905.1 Clostridia bacterium | reverse complement strand
TAAAAATAGTATGGGCAAAAGTCGTGCGGTTAAACGTGGAAAATTTTACCATACGGCAATAGCACAAACAAAAAAACGCGCTTCTAATTAAGGTCTTTAAAACCTAGACGTCACGCTTTATTTTGCTTGTTTTGCGCGGTAATCTTCGATAGCCGCCTTAATGGCTTCTTCTGCCAAAACGGAGCAGTGAATTTTTTGTACGGGAAGACCGCCGAGCTTTTCTACTACGACCTTGTTGGTGAGGTGATAAGCTTCTTCTACCGTCATACCGATAACCATTTGCGTTGCGGTAGAGCTGGTTGCAACGGCAGCCGCGCAGCCAAACGTTTTAAATTTTGCATCTACGATAACGTCATTTTCGATGCGGAGGGTAATTTGCATAATATCCCCGCAGGTTTCGTTACCTACTTTTCCAAACCCATCCGGATTTTCGATTTCTCCTACGTTTTGCGGGTTTTTAAAGGCTTCCATTACTTGTTCGGTATACATTATCTTTTCTCCTTATTTATGGTAAAGCGGGGACATTTCCCGTAACATTTGTACGTTTTGTTTTAAAGTGTCTACAACGTAATCCACTTCTTCTTTAGTGTTTTCTGCGCCAAAGGAGAAACGAATCGTGCCGTGCGCATCGCCCTCTCTAAGGCCGATTGCAAGCAGAACGTGAGAAGGTTCGAGCGAGCCCGAGGAGCAAGCCGAGCCCGAAGAAACGGCGATTCCTGCAAGGTCTAAGCGGAATAAAATAGATTCCCCTTCGATATAACGGAAGGTAAAGTTTGCGTTGGAGGGAACGCGGTTTTTTTCGCTACCGTTATAGATAACCTCGGGAATTTCCGCCTTTACGCGCGCTACAAAATAGTCGCGCAAGGATGCGATTTTAGCGTTGTTTGCATCCATTTCCTGCAAGGTAATGCGAAGTGCCTCCGCCATGCCGACAATCCCGGTAACGTTGGTCGTTCCACCACGTTGGGTACGCTCCTGATGGCCGCCCGTCATCATTTTAGCGATGGGTGTACCCGTTTTAAGGTAAAGTACGCCAACACCCTTAGGTCCGCCAAATTTATGGGAAGAAAACGCCATTGCGGAAACGCCGAGTTGTTTCACGTCGATGCGCATTGCGGGAACGGCTTGTACTGCGTCGGTAAAGACGGGGATGCGGTATTCCTTTGCGATATTGACGATTTCCGCTACGGGTTGAATGGTGCCGATTTCGTTATTGGCAAGCATAACTCCGATAAAAGTAGTATCGGGACGAATGGAATCTTTTAAGGCTTGTAAATTAACCGTTCCATCGGAAAGAACGGGAAGATAAGTGCATTCGTAGCCCTCTTTTTCCAAGGCTTTTGCACTTTCTATCATGGCGGGATGCTCGATTGCGCTAATGATAAAATGTTTACCCTTTTTTGCTGCGGCGCGAACCATTCCCTTCAGCGCCCAGTTATCGGCCTCCGTTCCGCCGGAGGTAAAGTAAATTTCGGAAGGCTTTGCGCCGATTGCCGAAGCAATAAAATCGCGTGCCTCGTCTACGGCGGCCATCGCCTCTCTGCCAAAGGCGTGTTGGCTGTTGGCGTTGCCGTATACTTCCGTAAAATAAGGAAGCATTTTACTCAGCGCTTCCGGTTTCAGTTTCGTTGTTGCTGCATGATCCAGATATATTGCTTGCATGGTTGGTATCCTTATGGCAATTTGCCTTTTGTTGTTCGTGTTCTTCTATCATTTGGGAAATAGTAATACCGTCTAACACTTGGTTAATTCCGTCGTAAAGCTTACGCCAAACTGCGCTTGTGGGACAAGCCGTACAAGGCATTTTTACGCAACCGATAATTTCCATATCGTCTTCTAGCGCGCGAACGACGTCCCCTGCCGTAACTTCCGTAGGCGCAAGCGCCAAGCGGTAACCACCGTTTACCCCGCGCGAGGCTTTAACAACGCCCCGTTTTAAAAGAGGTCGCAGGATTTTTTCCAAATATTTTTGCGATAAAAAAAGCTTTTCCGCCAAGCGGGAGGAAGATATTTCTTGCGGAAATACCGTTCCCAGTTCGTATGCGATTTTCAACCCGTTGTGCGTTTGTTGTGAAAGTTTCATAATTACTCCGAGTGAAAAGGAAATTTTTCCTTTTGCTGGGACGATTATACTCTTTTCTAAAAGCGATGTCAAGCGAATTGCGACAAAAAAAGTAGGAATTTAATATTATGTTGATAATTCGTGAAATTTTTATGCGTTTTTCGCAAAAAAAACGGCACGTCTTTTTGCAGAAAAGAGCGTACCGTGCTTACGGCTTATCTAAAATTTATAAAACCTACCGCAATACTGCATAAAGGACGGGAATTAAACCGATACATCTACTGCGGCCGAACGGAAACCTCGCCCGAGGAAAGGGTGTGTTCTTCCCCTTTTTTATCAATTACGGAAAGCGTGAAATCATCGTTTACCCGTATTACGGTGGCGGCAAAATCGGCATTTTCCCCCGTTACGGTAACCTGCTTTCCTACCAAAAAAGAGCGGGCTTGATACTCTGTAATACAAGGGTTTTGCTCGAGGGCGGCATAGGCAGCGAAAAATTCTTGCAAAAATGAGAAAAGAAGATTATTTGCATTTACCTTTTCCGTGGATATCGCCCCCGCGATTGAACGAATTTCCTTGGGGAAACCACCTTTAGGAGCAGTTAAATTAATGCCGACGCCGAGAATTGCGTAGGAAAGCTGACCGTTTTCGGCATTAATTGCCCCTTCGGTTAAAATGCCGCAAATTTTGCGATCGTTAAGATAAACGTCGTTTACCCATTTAATTTGGCAGGCGAGTGTGGGAAAAAGACGCTCGATTGCGCGGCAAACGCATACTGCCGCCGTAGTGGTGATGCGAATGCTTTGCGAAAAAGGAACGTTTG
>JAFOHH010000196.1 GCA_017421905.1 Clostridia bacterium | reverse complement strand
GTTTTAGTTAATAGAGTTTGATTGGTATTGGTGCTTTGCACCAATACCAAAGGGATATCCCTTTGCGTTTTTTATTTCCGATGCTTGTGCATCAATACAAATTTGGATTACTACAAAGTTATAGCATATTTTTTTTCAATCTTTCATACTAACTCCACAAAATATTCATAGAATATTTTATTTATTAATTATAGCATTTTTTGCCCCTCTCGTCAAGCGTTACTGCGCTAATAGATTGCCTTCCTTTCGTTATGTAAAAAATTCTTAAAATTTGCACTTCTTGCGATATAAGACGGTGCAATTTTACAAAAAGACTTGCGGTTTTTTTCTTTTTATACTATAATATCTCTATCAAACTTTTCGGGGGATTTATGAACCGTAAATTTATAGCAACGGTTTTTGCCGTGGCCCTGTTCTTTTTTATTTTATCGTTTAGTATTGCACTTCCCATTTACTGTCGCTTTTTCTATTATCCGCATATCGAGGCGTACGATTTGGTAGAAGTAAGCGGCTTTTCTCGCGCGCAAATCGTTACCGCGTATAACGAGCTTTTAACCTACCTTACCGTTCCTTGGATTCCTTACCAATCGGGCGAATTTACCTGCTCGCCGGACGCCATGTCGCACTTCGACGACTGCAAAAATTTATTCCTCCTCGATACGGCGGTGCTCATCCTTTCCGCAGCCGTTTTGGTGCTACTGCTCGTCCTTCGCAAAAAAGGCAAGCTTGCTCCCTTTATGTTGGGCAAATTTCATGCGTCCTTTTGGGCGGCGGTAGCGGTTATCGTTATTCCGCTCGTCGTGGGCAGCCTTGCCGCCATCAATTTCGATAAAGCGTTTGAAATTTTTCACGCAGTCCTCTTCCCGGGCAAGGACAACTGGATGTTCGATTGGTCCACCGATCAGCTCCTTTGGATTTTGCCGCAAGAATTTTTCCGCAACTGCGGCATTTTAATCGGCGCGGGAATTTTAATTTTTTCGGGTACCCTTATCGCCGTCAACCTTCGCCGCCATTTCAGTAAAACGGAAGGCAAAAAATGATAACCCCGCCCCTTTCTATGCAAAACGCCGACCCTAAAACCCCCTTTTCTGTTTGGGCGCAAGCGCAAGAAATTCGCAAAAAAATGCACGCTCTTCGCAATGCGCAGCCCTTGCAGGAAAAAAATTCCGCCTCGCAAAAAATTACGCAGGCCGTGCTTTCCTTTCCCGAAATCCGTGCTGCAAAAACGGTATTTATCTACCGCTCCTTCGGGGGAGAGGTCGATACCTCCGCCCTCGTTTCCGCCCTCACCATGCAGGGGAAAACGGTGGCGTTTCCCTCAACCCGTGGGCAGGAAATGCAGGCAATCGTACCTAAAAGCGGCACGTTTTCCCGCTCGCCTCTCGGCACGGAAGAGCCCGTCGACGGCACGCCGTTAACGCAAATAGACGTGAGTATTATCCCCGCCCTTGCCTGCGATAAAAATAAAAATCGCCTCGGCTTTGGAAAGGGCTATTACGACCGCTTTTTAGCGCAAAACCCCTGCTTTAAAGTTGCAATTTGCTACGATTTTCAGCTTGTTTCCTCCCTCCCCACACACGAAAAGGACGTTGCTATGAACGCCGTCGTAACCCCCACGCGCGTTTATCGCTAACGGCGTATTTAAGTATCGCCTTTCCATTATCGCACAAAAAAACCGCCCATTTAGGGCGGTTTTCATACTATAACCAAGTCTTACTCTTTTTTTGGTAGCTCGGGTAAATAATTTTCAAAAATAATATTGTCGGCAAAGGCGCGCACCTTTTTTTCTTGCTCTACGGAGCGCACCGTCCAGCAAAGCAGGGGTTTTCCTTGCTTTTTCGCCCGCTTAAAAGGCAGGTTCGTGGCGTCGTAGCTGATAAAATCGGGCTTTACCCAAGGGGAAAAGTACATGTTTTTGAGGAGCGTGCGCTTTAAAAATCCAAATTTTTGATCTAGAAAGAAGGAAGACAGCTGTCCGCGCAGCATATCGGGCGCAATTTTTTTCACGCGTATTAAAATAAAGGGGTCAAACGATTGCAGCGCAAACGCACCGCTGTATTTCATAAGGCGCTTGCAAACGGCCCTTTCCACGCCCTTTTCACCGTTGCTTTTTAGTTCGATAAGAAGGGGAACTGCGCCGTTTACCAGGTCAAGCACTTCGTCCAGGGTGGGGATTTTCTCGGCTGTGCCTGCAAGGGTGAGGGAAGAAAGCTCTTTTTCCGTTGCCGTTTTAATATTTTTATCCACACCGCACATGCGCTTTAAGTTGTCGTCGTGAAAGGCAACGAGTACTCCGTCCGCCGTTAAATGTACGTCCGTTTCTATTGCGTAGCCCGCCTCTTTTGCGCGTAAAAATGCGGTAAGCGAGTTTTCGGGGACGCCATCTCCGTGCAGTCCTCTATGGGCAACGGGCAAATGAAAAAGCCAACAATTTTGTTCCGTTCTAGTCGTCATAACCCCTCCAAAGGAAAATTTTTAAAAATTTTTGTCTATAAATAGTATACTACCTTTTCAATCCGATTGCAATTCAAACGAAAATAAAGTATAATATTTAAGTAAATTTTTTTAATTTTAGGAGCAACCATGCAACAGTCCAACCGCAAAGTGCGGAATTTCTGTATCATCGCGCATATCGACCACGGCAAAAGCACCATTGCAGACCGTATGATCGAGCTTACCGGCCAAGTTTCCTCTCGCGATATGGAAGATCAGCTGCTCGACTCTATGGATATCGAGCGCGAGCGCGGCATTACCATAAAGCTTACCCCCGTGCGTATGTTTTATACGGCAAAGGATGGGGAAGAATACGTTTTAAACCTAATCGATACGCCGGGCCACGTCGACTTTACTTACGAGGTTAGCCGTTCTCTCGCCGCGTGCGAAGGGGCAATCCTCGTCGTAGACGCCTCGCAAGGGGTAGAAGCGCAAACGCTTGCCAACGTATATATGGCGCTCGATCACGACCTTGAAATTATCCCCGTCGTCAATAAAATCGACCTGCCCTCCGCTCGCCCGGACGAGGTTTGTAAGGAAATTGAAGACGTTATCGGCTTAGACTGCTCTACCGCCCCCCGCGTTTCGGCAAAGGAAGGGCTTAATATTGCCGATATTTTAGAAAAAATCGTAACCGACGTTCCTGCGCCCTCGGGCGATGAAAACGCCCCCGTAAAAGCGCTTATTTTCGATTCCTATTACGATAACTACAAAGGCGTTATTTGCTTTATCCGTATGAAGGAAGGCACCTTAAAAGCGGGCGACCGCATCAAAACCTTCCAAAGCGATAAAACCTTTGAGGTAACCGAAGTAGGCGTATTCTCACCCGGTCTTCAACCCAAAGCCACCTTAAAAGCGGGCGAAGTAGGCTACGTTGCCGCCAGCATCAAAAGCGTGCAGGATACCGCCGTGGGCGATACCATCACTACGGTAGAAAACGCCGCGTTAGAGCCCCTTCCCGGCTATCAAAAGGTACAACCCGTCGTATTTTCGGGCGTATTCCCCTTAGACGGCAGTAAATTTAACGACTTAAAAGAAGCGCTTTTAAAGCTGCAGCTCAACGATGCCGCCCTCTTTTTCGAGCCGGATAGCTCCGTTGCGCTCGGGTTTGGATTCCGCTGCGGATTTTTAGGTCTTTTGCATATGGAAATTATCCAAGAGCGTTTAGAGCGCGAGTTCGATCTCGATATCATCACCACCGCGCCCGGCGTATCTTACTTCGTGCATAAAACGGATGGCGAAGTGCTTACGGTAAACAACCCCTCGCACATGCCCGCCGTTTCGCTTATCGATTATATCGAAGAACCCATCGTAAAGGCAAGCATCTATTCTCCGCCCGAATACCTCGGCGCAATTATGGATCTTTGCAAGGAAAAGCGCGGCGTATTTTTGGATATGACGTATTTAGATAGCCACCGCGTTCGCCTCACTTACGATCTGCCTCTTAACGAAATCATCTACGACTTTTTCGACGGCTTAAAATCTCGCACGCGCGGCTACGCCAGCTTCGATTACGAGCTCGCACGTTACGAGCAAAGCACCCTCGTTAAGCTGGATATGATGCTTAACGGCGATCCTTGCGACGCTCTTTCTACCATCGTTCACGAATCGCGCGCCTATACGCGCGGCAGGGAAATGGCGGAAAAGCTCAAGGACGTTATTCCTCGCCAGCTGTTCGAAATTCCCATTCAGGCGGCGGTCGGCGGTAAAATTATCGCGCGCGAAACGGTAAAGGCAATGCGCAAGGACGTGCTTGCCAAGTGCTACGGCGGCGATATTTCCCGTAAGCGCAAGCTCTTGGAAAAGCAGAAGGAAGGTAAAAAGAAAATGCGCCAGCTCGGCTCGGTGCAAATCCCTTCCGAAGCCTTTATTTCTATTTTAAAAACGGACGGAAACTAATTGTTCATCCGAGCCGCACTATTTTGGCGAAAACGGATAGCCTCCGTTTAGTTACCATTTGAAATTGGACGGAAACGCATTCCTTCCATCAAAAGCAAAGATACACCGCTCCGCGCAAGGGGCGGTTTCCCCGTTTAGTAAGGAGAATTTTTATGGCGGGAATTTACGTTCACGTTCCCTTTTGTAAACAAAAATGCACCTATTGCGACTTCGTTTCCTTTGCTAATAGAGAAAACGAGGTAGAGGGCTATTTTACTTCTTTGTTTAAAGAAATCGTTATGAAAGCCCCTGCCGCAAAGGGCGTTACCTTTCATACCGTTTATTTTGGCGGCGGCACGCCTTCTTTTGTAGAATCGGTTTATATTGCGGCAACGCTAAAGCTTATCAAGCAAAACTACTGCGTGGCGCAAAATGCGGAAATTACCATTGAAATGAACCCCGGCACGGTTACGGCAGAAAAAATCGCCGCGTATAAACGCGCAGGGATCAACCGTTTTTCGGTGGGCTTTCAAACGGCGGACGATGCCGAGCTTGCACGCCTTAACCGCATTCATACCAAGGCAGAATTTATCGAGGCGGCAAAGCTTTTGCAAGGGGAAAACTACAGCGTAGATATTATGATCGGCCTGCACGACCATACGGTAGAGCAGGTGCAAGAAAGCCTGCGCGTTGCCCTTAACTACGGCGCGTCGCACGTTTCTATGTACGCCTTAACGCCCGAGGACGGCACGCCCCTTTATACCGATTACTTAAACGGCGAGTTGCCCGATGGCGACACCGTTGCCGAGCTTTACGAGGCAGGCGTGGCTTACCTAAAAAGCCGCGGACTGCGCCGCTACGAGGTTTCCAACTTCGCTCGCGACGGCTACCAATCGCGCCACAACCTCAATTACTGGAAAAGGGGAGAATATCTCGGCTTTGGCATCGCCGCGCATTCTTTTTATAAGGGAAAACGCTTTTCCAACACCGAAAACCTTGCCGAATACAACGCTTGCATCGCCAAGGAAGTATTCCCCGTGGTGTTCGAAGAGGAGGTTTCTCCCATCGAGGCAGAGGAAGAATTTATCCTCCTTGCTCTCCGCACGGAAGAAGGCGTAAATTTTGCGGAGTACGAAAAAGCCTTTGGTACGTCCTTTACCCAAAAATACGGCGCAAAGCTGCAAAAGCTCGCATCCTTTTTAAATTGCGATGAAAAAGGCGTGCGTATCCTGCCCGAAAAAATGTACGTGCAAGACGGCGTCGTGGCAGAACTGCTTGCCGATTTATAAAGGGCTTTTTTGCAAAGTTGCAGTCGATCCTTTGCGCCCGATTTCGTATACCTATTCTTTTGTAATTTCCTTCTTTTTCGCCGTTTATCAGGGGAAAAGCAGGTAAATTTTTTAGAAAGAGCGGGCGAAAAACTTGCGCGCCCTTTCAACTTGTGGTATAATTTTTTCGTTTGATGCGATTTGTCGCATCGCAAATAAGATTATTTTTACGTTTGGTTAAGGTATTCGTTTTGAAAGATTTACTCGTTAAAAAATTATTATACGTAGGCATTTACCTGGCGCTTGCCGTTTTTTTGGAGGTAATGACCTTTATTTCCATGGGAAACGGAATCGGGCCTAAATATTTTATGCTCGATCTTTCCATTATGCTCATGCTGGCAACGATTGTTTTCGTCGTACCCTCTTTTACGGTGGAAGCAGTTCTCATTATCGTCTTTTTGATGGTACAGTTTATTCTTTCCTTCTTAAACTATACGTTGCACGCCATGAACGGCTCCGTTTTCACGTTGGATATGATGGGCCTTGCTAACGAGGCGGCAGGTGCGTTTAACAGCGAGTTTATGAACTGGGGATATTTCTTCCTCTTAATCGCCGTTCCCGTCGTTGCCGTCGTTGCGCTTCTCGCCCTTAAAAAATACCGCGTACCCTATAAAGGGGCGCACAACCTCCTCTTTTTACTGGTGTTTTGCCTCACCTTTATGGGGCTGGGGTCTTCCGGCTTATACCACTTAACGGTAAACGCCTTGTACGATCCTGCCGATCAAACCGACCCCTACTACCTCCTTTCCAGCGATGCTTATTTGTACGATACCTTCGTTTTAAAAGATAAAGCCTTTAAGCAATTTGGAACGTTTGCCTTTTATTACGTTTCCGTCGATAAAATTTTAGAAAAACGTCTCGACCTTCCCTCTTACGGGGCAGGGAGCGACAAGCTCGTACCCGCAGAACAGCTCACCGACCTAAACGAATATTTTAAAAATCAGGAAATGAGCGAGCAAAACCCCTATTCGGGCGTAATTCAAGGACAAAATCTCATTTGCATTATGATTGAATCGGGCGAATGGTACGGCAT
>JAFOHH010000195.1 GCA_017421905.1 Clostridia bacterium | reverse complement strand
GGTAGAAGTTTCCGCCGAGCCGAGCGTTGACCCGACGGTAGAAATTTCCGTTGAACCCAGCGTAGAGCCGACGGTAGAAGTTTCCGCCGAGCCGAGCGTTGACCCGACGGTAGAAGTTTCCGTTGAACCCAGCGTTGACCCGACGGTAGAAGTTTCCGCCGAGCCGAGCGTTGACCCGACGGTAGAGCCTTCTACGGAAATTATTCCGCCCCAGCCCAAGCAGGTTTTAATTGTAGAAAGCCAAGTAGATAGCTCGTCCATCCTAGTTTCTACAATAGAAAGCGCTACCGATTACGCCGTAACCGTAGTCCACGTAGAATCGGAAGAATTTTATGTTTTGAATCTTTATTTGAATGAAATATTAAACGCTTTTGATTTGGTCGTTTTAAATAACGTTGCGCCGACGGACGTGCCCGAATCGTTTTTCTATGCCCTGCAATCTTACGTCATGGCAGGCGGCGACCTTGTAACCTTGGGCGGCAACGACGAACAAGGCGAGCCGCACGCTTACGTGAGAGAAGAAATTGCCGGCACGCCTTACGGCGAGCTACTGCCCGTTAGCGTTTTAAATGACTACACGCTTCCCATGGGGGTAGTCGTTTTGATGGATACGTCCGGCTCTATGACTTACGACCCAGATGGGACGGGGTCTGCTGCCGATTATGAAAAAGAAGGCGCGCTTGCCATGTTAGACCTAATGAAGAGTAACGACTACTTTGGGGTTATGCAGTTTAGCGATTATTACGTGGAAAGCGTAGCGCTTACCCCTTGCAACAACAAAGAACTGATAAAAAATATTGACGCAATCGATATAACCATAGGCGGTGGAACCGCACTTTCTCCCATACTAGAAAGAGCGTACCACTCTCTTACTGCCCTGCAAAACGTTTAGTCTCGCCATGTCGTAATTATGACCGACGGCTATTTTGCCGATAGAGAAGAAGAGTATATGTATTGGGTAGATAAATGCGCAGAGAACGGAATTACCATTTCCGTTATCGGCATCCAATGCGATGCTTATGGATTAGATTGCTTATCCCACATTGCAGACAGAGGTTGTGGAAACTTTTACCATGCTAGAGAATATACGCACATTCCGCAATACATAAAAGAAACCGTTATCACCCTCGACCTGATTGTCGATACGGACTGTTTTGAGTTTCGCCCTGTCGTTACCGATCCCGAACATCCCCTGTTTGCAGATTTAACCGTAAACAAAAATGCTTTAACCGAAATAGTATTGTACGGTTTATACGGCAGCAAAATAAAAGATGGTGCGCAGGCGCTTTTAACCGACCCTTACGGTAACCCCGTTTACGCGCAATGGAGCTACGAGGATGGAACGGTTGGTAGTTTTATGTGCGACCTTTTAAATTCCGACTTTGTGTACACTTACGAAGGACAGGTTTTTCTTTCCAATTTATTGCTATCCTTTCTAGAAGTTACCGAACTTTCTTAAAAACCAAATTATAAATAAACTGCGATAGAAAAAGGGCGACGGAATTCCGTCGCCCTTTTTCTTTTATCGGTGTTCGCCACCTTTTGGGGTACAAGTATACAGTACAAAGTGCCGTACCGTCGTCGTTATACGCATACGGGGAGGCTTATTCTAGGCAATCGTCCATATCGCGGCGCAAAGCGGCGCGGTCGATATCCTTACCGATAAACACCAGCTTTACCATACGGTCGCCGATATCTTCCTTCCAGTCGTTTAAAATATCGGGATGGGTGGCAATAAACGCCTTTTTATCTTCTTCCGGGTAGGTGGCAATCCAGCGGTCGGCAAGATAGCACTCGAATTGCCGTCCTGCCTGCTCAAACACGTACATACCTTCTTCGTCCATAGAAAACCAGCAAATACCCTTGGTGCGCACCATTTTGCCCACCAAGCCGTGGCAAAAGGCGTTGAATTTTTTAAGGTTTAAAGGGCGACGCGCCTGATAAACGTAGGTGCTAATGCCGTATTCCTCGCTATGGCTATGACCGTGGCGGTGGTGATGGCCGCAGCAGCATTCGCCCTCGGCGTGGTGGTCGTGGTGACACTCTTCATTATGGTCGTGGTGGTGTTCGTGGCAGTCGCACTCCTCACCGTGGCGGTGTTCGTGGCAGTCGCAGTCCTCACCGTGGTGGTGATGATGGCACTCCCCCTCGTGATGCTCGTGGCAAGGCTCGCCTTCTTTATGGTGTCCGTGGCAATGGGGGCATTCGTCGCCGTCGGGTTCGTGGTCGTGATGATGCTCGTGGTGGTGCTTATCTTCCTTTACGTTATCCGCCGTGTGGGAAAGCGCCTTCATCCAACCTGCGGAAAGGCAAACCTTTTCAAAATTAAAGCTACCCGTGTGCATCATTTGGTCAAGCGGAACGTTGCCCTTTACCGCCTCGATAATCTCTGCCTCGGGCGCAAGGGCGGCAAGCACGCCGCGTACGGTGATCTTTTGCTCCTCGGTTACCCTATCCGTTTTATTGAGTACGATTTTATTGCAAAATTCTATTTGGGAAACGAGCAGCTTTTCGATAGGCTCGTCCTTATCCTCCCCCAAAAGGCTTTCGCCGCCGGCAAATTCGTCCATCATGCGGAGGGCGTCTACCACGCAAACTACGTTATCTACACGGGCTACGGCAGGGAGGTTATACTGCTTGCACGTTTCTTCTACCACGGCAAGCGATTGCACGATGGGAACGGGCTCGCAAATGCCGCTTGCCTCTATTAAGATATAATCGTACTGCATGCTTTCTACAAGCGTGCCGACCTGCTCGATTAAGTCTTCCTTTAAATTACAGCAAATGCAGCCGTTTTGCAGAGGGATTAAGCTCCCCTCCTGCTCCTGCACTACGCCGCCCTTTGCAATAAGCGTTGCATCTACGTTTACTTCGCCAATGTCGTTTACAATTACTGCAACCTTGTAGCCTTGGTTGTTTTTTAAAACGTGGTTTAAGAGGGTGGTTTTCCCTGCACCGAGATAGCCTGTAAGCAGGGTGATTGGGATAAGTTTGGGCATAACGGGTACTCCTTTTTAGGTTTTTAGGGGGTTAATTGCTTCTGTAATTAAATTCTACGGGTACGCCTTCGGTATTCCAGTCGGGATGCCAAGATGCGCCCTCTTTACTTGCTTTGCAGTATACCGTAAGCCCTTCGCAACCGATAAATACGCGGTAGGAAAGCTCCGTAACCGTGGCAGGGAGCACGATTTTCGTTAAATTAAGACACATGCCAAAGGCTTCTGCCCCAACAGCTTGAATACTATCCGGCAACACGCTGGAGCGGAATGCCTCGCACCGCCCAACGGCTTGTTCGCCAATCGACATTACGTTTTTGGTAAAGGTTACCGAGGCAAGGCTGGTACATTCGTAAAAGGCGCGCGCAGGGATATGCGTTACGCGAGAAGGAATTTTAATGGACGTAAGCGAGGTGCAACCGAAAAACGCCTCTTCGCCAATCGTTTCAATTTTGCTGGGCAGGGTAATTTCGGCAAGGGCGCTACAGCCCGAAAAGCATCCGTACGGAATTGCCGTTAGGCTTGCGGGCAAATTGACCTCCTTTAACGCGGAATAGCCCGAAAAAGCATTCGTAGGCAAAATGGTCATTGCGTCGGAAAGCTTAAGCGTTTCCAGCGTGGAAGAGCTGCCGCGCAGCACGTCCTTGCCAATTTCCAACACGGCGTTGCCGATAACGAGGTCTTTTAAATTATCAAAATAGAAAGTTTGCTTCGGCAAAGTTTTTACGGATGCGTTAAAACGTGCAACGGTTAAAGAAGAGCAATAGGAAAAAACCCCCTCTCCCATTTCGGTTACGGTATAAGGAACTTCTACCTCGGTAAGGGAGGAGCAGCCCTTAAAAGCGCGATCATATATCTTTTCCACACCGTCTAAATTAATACTTGTTAAGCTTTCGCAGTTTAAAAAAGCTTCAGAATCGATAATCTTCGTTTGCGTTCCAAAGTTTACTGTCGTCAACTTTTTGCAATTTTTAAAGGCGTTTTCGGGGATTATTTGCACCCCGTCGGGAAGAGTAATCGACTGAATGGAGGTTCCGCCAAACGATCCAATTGCCGTGCAGCCCTCCTCCAGCACCACGTCCGTTACCGTTTTATCTGCAAGCCCCGCAGCGTAAACGTAGGGGTTTTTTTCGTTACCTAAATATTTTACGCCGTTTTTCACGGTATAGTTTGTGATATAAGAACTTTGAAAAACTATAGGAGTTGCATAAATTAAACTATTGGGAAAGGAAACCTTGGTTACCTTTTTATTAATTCCCGATATGTTAACAACCTGTATTCCTTCGGAAAAGACTAAAGAAGAGCATGCAAATTCATCCAAATAGCCCCGTACCGTCACAATCGGTTTTCCTTTATAGATTCCGGGAATAACAAGGTTGCCCTTTTTTGAGGCCAGCTTATTATCACCGTAAACAACAATCGTATATCCGTCATCTCCGGCATCAATATCCCAGTTCTTTTTTATTTTATAATCTTTACAACCGAATAAAAATAGCGCGCACGCCACAAGGACTATAACGCTTAAAACGGTTAATACCTTTTTCATACAGTTCCCTCCTAACTTTTTTATTCTTGCCCTACGGGGTTCATTTCTATTATACTATCCGTACAACCAAATTCTACGGGAACGTTATTTACATTCCAGTCAGGGTGCCAGTTAGCGCCTTCATCTGCTGCCTTACAGTAAACCGTAAGCCCCTCGCACCCGATAAATACGCGGTAGGAAAGCTCCGTAACCGTGGCAGGGAGAACGATTTTCGTTAAATTCACACACCTACCAAAGGCCTCTGCCCCAATGGATTGAATTCCCTCCGACATTACGATGGAGCAAAGCTCTTCGCATTCGTAAAAGGCACGCGCAGAGATATGCGTTACGCTGGCGGGAATTTTAATGGACGTAAGCGAGGAGCAACCGAAAAACGCGGCATCGCCTATTTCTTTTACCGTATCCGGC
>JAFOHH010000194.1 GCA_017421905.1 Clostridia bacterium | reverse complement strand
GATTACGAGGCAGGGACGGAGTTTTTTATCCGTATTCAAGAAAACGGCACGGAGAAAAACCTGCAAATCAGCCGTGAGGAGTACGTGGAAAATTACGTGCTTTACCGCAATAATCAAAAAGGGTATGCCTTTACGACAGGAACTTCCTGCACGCCGATAGAAAACGCGAATAAGCTTAACGCTTTGGATAATGAAACGGCGTATATTCGTATCGTACAATTTACGGGAAACGCAACGCAGGCGTTTGCGCGCGCTATGCGTATATTTAAGGAAGAGGGCAAAACCAACCTCGTTTTAGATTTACGCGGTAACGGCGGAGGTTATTTGGCAACGATGCAAGCGATTGCTTCCTATCTTTGCAAAACAGCAACCGTATCAAGACCCGTCGTTGCGATTGCCGACTACGGAGAAAAAACAGAGAATTTCCGCGCAAACAGAAACGATTATTATAATTTCTTTACCGACAATAGCCGTATCGTCGTGCTTGCGGACGGGGATTCTGCCTCTGCGTCCGAGTGTCTTTTGGGCGCGATGCTCGATTACGGTACAATCGGTTATGAGGATATTTGTTTGACGGAATATGAGGAAGGAAAAGGGAAAACGTTTGGCAAGGGGATTATGCAAAGCACCTATCTTGTAAATTTGGTAAAGAAGGACGCGATTAAGCTGACGACGGCGAAAATTCTTTGGCCTATATCTAAAAACTGTATTCACGGCACAGGAATTTTATCGGCGGACGGCACGAAAACGGTCGCGCGCGACTATACGGGCGATAACGAATTAATTGCCGCGTTAAATAAACTTTTAGGATAACGGAAAAACAAAAACGCAAGTCGAAAGGCTTGCGTTTTCGTTTGGTTATGGAGGTGTTTCTGTAAGGAAACGGGTAAGCTATTAGGTTTTTACAATAGCGATTATAGAACATCTTTGCGTAAAATATATAGTAATTATGTGAAAATCCGCTGAAAATTTTTCTTTTAAAAAATAAAACTGCCCTGAAAAAACATCAAGGCAGTTTATTTTTATGCAAAACCATCGATTATTTACTGTTTTTTAAAGACGTAAGGGCTTTTTCCACAACGTTTTCTGCGGTAAAGCCGAATAAGGGGAAAAGCTGTCCTGCGGGTGCGGACGCACCAAAGCTTTCCATAGCGATAATTTCGCCGTTGTCGCCTGCATATTTATACCAGCTGTGCGCGGTTGCCGCCTCTACGCAAACCCTTGCCTTTACGCTATTAGGCAATACGCTTGCTTTGTATTCCGCCGATTGCTTTTCAAATTCTTCCATACAAGGCATAGAAACGACGCGCGCCTTTACGCCCTGCTCTGCAAGCACCGCTTTTGCCTTTACGCAAAGCTCAACTTCCGAACCGCTTGCAATGAGCAATACGTCGGGCGTTCCGTCGCAATCTTCCAAAATATAACCGCCTTTCAAGGCAAGCTTTCCGCTGTTTTCATATTGCGGTAAGTTTTGGCGGGTAAGCACGAGCGCGGTGGGCTGATTGCCCGTAAGCGCGGAAACCCAAGCCGCCGCGGTTTCCTTGCCGTCCGCAGGACGGTACACCTTAAAACCGGGAATAGAACGGAGCATAATCAGCTGCTCTACGGGTTGGTGGGTGGGGCCGTCTTCGCCTACGCCGATGGAGTCGTGCGTGAGGATATAGGTTACGGGCAGGTGCATAAGCGCCGCCAAACGCATAGCGGGCTTGCAATAATCGCTGAACACGAAGAAGGTGGAGCAATACGCGCGCAAACCGCCGTGGAGCTGCATACCGTTACAAATCGCCGCCATTGCGTGCTCACGGATACCGAAGTGCATATTTCTGCCTGCGAAATTGTCCGCGGAAAAATCACCGTACACAGTGCTTTCCGTGTCTTTCATATTCGAGAGGTTAGAGGGGGCAAGGTCAGCGCTACCGCCCATAAGCTGGGGCAGATATTTTGCGAGCTGATTAAGCACTTGCGCCGAGGTTTGACGGGTTGCCATAGGTTTTTCGAAATTGTAAATTTCGCCGAGGTTGTTAAGGTCGGGCATTTCGCCTGCCATAGCCGATTTATACGCCTTGGCAAGCTCGGGATAAGCCTTTTCGTATTCCGCAAACAAAGCCGTCCAAGCCGCTTGCTTTTCCGCGCCTTTTTCGCCTGCCTTTGCGCAGTGGCCGTATACCTCTTGGGGACATTCGAAGGGGGCGCACGTCCAGCCGAGCGCGTCCTTCGTTTTTTGCAGATTTTCCGCACCGAGAGGAGCGCCGTGTACCTTTGCCGTGTTGACAAGGGGAGAGCCGTAACCGATATGCGTTTTGCAGATAATTACAGAGGGTTTTTCCGTGCAAGCCTTTGCGCTTTCTACTGCCTTGCTAATCGCCTCGATATCGTCGGGGCTGGCAACGAGGTCTACGTGCAACACCTGCCAGTTTTGCGCCTCAAAACGCGCCGCTACGTCCTCTTTAAAGGTGCAATCGGTGTTGCCCTCAATGGTAATATCGTTGTCGTCGTAAAAAAGAATAATTTTACCCAAGCCGTGCGTGCCTGCAAACGAGCAAGCCTCGTAGGAAATCCCTTCCTGCAAGCAACCATCGCCGCAAAGGGCGTAGGTGTAGTGGTCTACGATTTTGAAATTCGGGCGGTTGAATTTCGCCGCGAGGTGGGCTTCCGCTACCGCCATACCAACAGCGTTGGCGATACCTTGTCCCAAGGGGCCGGTCGTCGTTTCGATGCCTGCCGTGTGTCCGTATTCGGGGTGGCCGGGGGTTTTGGAATTTAACTGACGGAAATTCATTAAGTCTTCCTTCGTCAAACCCATTCCGTAGAGGTGGAGCAGGGAATAATAAAGAGCGGAGCCGTGTCCTGCGGAAAGGATAAAACGGTCGCGGTTGTCCCAGTTTAAATCGTTAGGGTTAAAGTTTAAATAATTTTGAAAAAGGGTGTACGCAATAGGCGCACAGCCAAGAGGCAAGCCGGGGTGTCCCGATTTTGCTTTGTCGATAGCTTCCGCGGAAAGGATGCGAATCGCGTTGACGGCAGTTTTTTGTACGTTCATAATTAAATCTCCTGTCGTTGAATTAGTAAACGGTTTTCCCCGTTTTTCTTCACGTATTATTATAGCCGTTTTTTATACATTTTTCAAGTCTTTGACGGAGCGTTTATATAAAAAGTTTTAACTTTTTTTATAATGGAAAAAGGCGGTTTTTCCTTTTTGTCCGCACATACGGTTTTTTTCTTATTTAAGAATAAAAGAAAACAGAGCTTAAAAAGCTCCGTTTTTCATTTCAACGCGTACCTGGTAGGCTCATTCGCCGTGCAGGTGAGTAAATTCTTCCACGCCAGCCATTAAGTTTTTCGTGTTATAAATGCGGATTGCGCAACCGTAATATTTATATTTAGGCGGACCGCCGAGCATAGCGCGTATCCGTCCGTCTACGCAAAATTCTTCGCCAAATTCCGCAAGCAAGTCTTTGGCTGTTTCTTCGTCTAAATATCCAAGTATGCGGTTGAGGGGAATACTATACACGTAAACGTTGTGCGGATAATCTTTTAAGGGTACGTGCACGATTTGCAAGCCGTCTTCTGCGCTGCTTTGCGCCAACGCGCCTTGGCGAACGGGCTTTTTTACACCGCGCAGCCTGCAATAGATAGGGAAAGATAATTTGCCGCCCCTTTTTATACGGCGGAAAAACCTTTTTACTTTTGCCCAAATGCCCATTTGCGCACACCTCCAACTATGTTAGTATAACAAAATTCCCCTAAAAAACAAAACCGCCCGTCTTACCGATTATTTCAAAACCATCATTTGTGAAAGAATAGCTTAAAAAACAGAAAAAATCCCTATTGCAATTTTTCTAAAAAACGGTATAATTTGATTAGCGAGCGAAAAGAAGAATAATATTCGAGGAAAATTCTTTTACGGGCTTGCAATCCGTGAAAAAATCTGTTATAATAAACACGAAATATCATTAAGGAGAACGAAACTATGAACTACCAACAAGCCAAAGCCTTACTTGAACAAAAAGGACAAACGCAGCTTTTAAAATACTACGACGAGCTTTCCGCAGAAAGCCAAGCAAAGCTTTTAACCGCGATTGAAAATTTGAACTGGGATTTTGAAGAAGCGCTTGCAAACCCCGAGGACCTTACGGGCGCGAATAAGGATATCCACCCCATTAGCGGTCTTCGCAACAGCGAAATTGAAAAGCGCAAGGCTGAATTTGAAAAAATCGGTGTGGAAGCGATTAAGGCAGGCAAGGTTGCGGCTGTATTGCTTGCAGGCGGTATGGGTACTCGTCTTGGCGTAGACGGCCCCAAGGGCGCGTACAATATCGGTATCACCAAGCCTTTGTATATCTTTGAACAACAAATGAACAACTTGAAAGAAGTGAACGAAAAGTGCGGTGCTACCGTTCCTTTATATATTATGACGAGCGATAAAAACCACGAGCAAACCACTTCGTTTTGGAAGGAACACGGCTATTTCGGCTACGACGAAAAGGACGTAAAATTCTTTAAGCAGGATATGGCTCCCGCAGTCGATTACGACGGAAAAATTATCCTTGAAACGAAGGATACGCCCGCCCTTTCCCCCAACGGCAACGGCGGTTGGTT
>JAFOHH010000193.1 GCA_017421905.1 Clostridia bacterium | reverse complement strand
GGGCAGGGAAATTTACACCTGCATTTGCTACTTAAACGGAATGACTACCGATCGCGGAGCAGACGACTATTTTGCGCTTATCAAGACGTTGAAAAAACGCTTTGCCTTCCGCTTTGTAAAAACAAGGCTTGGCGCGGAGTGCTGCTTTAAAAAGAGAGAAATTTGGCAAAGCTTTTTGCTTGGCGACGTTTGCTATAATCTGCAAATTGCCGCAAAATCTCTTTCTTCATACGAGGAGCTTTTAACTGCCGCAAAAGCGCATTTCGAGCATAATAACGAAAAATAGAATTGCACTTTCAACAGAAACCATACCCCCTAAGTTAAGAGGATTTATGATAGAAACGTACTTACAAAAACTCAACGAAGAGCAAATAAAGCCCGTAATGGAAACGGAAGGCCCCGTTCTCGTTATCGCGGGCGCAGGTAGCGGAAAAACGCGCGTTCTTACCACGCGTATTGCTTACTTATGCCAAAAATTGAACGTGCCTGCCCATCGCATTCTCGCCATCACCTTTACCAACAAGGCGGCAAACGAAATGAAACAGCGCCTTTTCGATATGGGTATCGACGTAGAAAATATGTGGGTTTCCACCATTCACAGCATGTGCGTGCGCATTTTGCGCGTAGAAGGGCATCGCCTTGGCTACGACTCTAAGTTTTCCATTTACAGCGAACAGGACAAGGATCACGTTATCAAACGCATTTTAGATAATGCCGAGGTGTCGGAAAAGGACGAAAAACTGTTCAAACGCGTTAAATTCCACATTTCCAATGCAAAAACGCTTGGTATGCTCCCCACGCGCTATGCCGAAGAGCATGCAGACGAAGATAACATTTCAGAAATTTGCCGTTACTACGCGCTGTACGAAGAAGAACTGCAAAAATCCAACGCGCTCGATTTCGACGACCTCTTGGTAAAAACGGAATACCTCCTCGCCTCGTATGAAGAAGTGCGCAAGCGTTATGCAGAACGTTTTTTATACGTTCACGTGGACGAGTTTCAAGATACCAACACGGTGCAATACCGCATCGTAAAGCACCTTGCCTCCGTGCACGAAAATTTGTTTGTTGTCGGCGACGACGATCAAAGCATTTACGGTTGGCGCGGTGCGGAAATCGAAAACATTTTAGGTTTCCCCAAGGACTATCCAAACGCCAAGGTATATAAGCTGGAGCGCAACTACCGTTCCACCAAAAAGATTTTAGACCTTGCCAACTGCGTTATTAAAGGCAATATCAACCGCAACCCTAAGCAGCTTTGGACGGAGAACGAGTCGGGCGACGATATCGAAGTTTATACCGCCCAAGACGAAGGAGGGGAGGCGCGCTACGTAGCGCAAAAAATCCGCCAAGCCATCGATTATTTCGGGTTTCGCGCGGGCGATTTTGCCGTTTTAATGCGCGTAAACGCCCTTTCCCGCTCACTCGAACAAGAATTCAACAACTACAACATTCCCTACAAGGTATACGGCGGCTTTAAATTCTTCGAGCGTAAGGAAATTAAAGATTTAACCGCATACCTCCGCGTGCTCAATAACCCCTTGGATAACGAGGCAATCCTCCGCATTATCAATCTCCCCAAACGCGGCATCGGCGATACCACCGTGCAAGCGCTTATCGATTACGCCGCAAGAGAAGACCTTTCGGTATTCGATGCCGTTATCGAGGTAGAAGAAACCTCTCTTTCCTCGGGCGCAAAGGAAAAGGTTAAAAAGTTCGCCTCTTTAATTCGCGAGCTTATGCTGCAAACGGAATTAATGCCTTTGCCCGACCTCGTACGCGCCGTTATTGCAAAAACCGATTTCAACTCGCAATTTTCTACCGATAGCGAAGAAAACGACGTAAAAAAGCAAAACGTTCACTCCTTCGTTGCCTCGGTAGAAGAATTCGTTTCCTTAAACCCCGAGGCAAAGCTTGCCGACTATTTAAGCTCCATCACCCTTTCTGCCGATACCGACGATTTGGGCGAAGAAAGCACCGTTTCTCTCGCCACCGTGCACGCGGTAAAGGGGCTGGAATTTCCCGTTGTTTTCATCGTGGGCTTGGACGAAAGTATTTTCCCCATTTCCCGTGCTATAACGGACAGTAAGGATTTAGAAGAAGAACGCCGCTTAATGTACGTAGCCGTTACCCGTGCCGAAAAGCAGCTGTTTTTGTGCAGCGCAGAAAGCCGCTATTTAAACGGTAAGCGCGATTATTATCTCCGTTCTCGCTTTTTAAGAGAATCCGCCCCCGTCCTCGGCGACAAAGTGCAAACCTTCGTGCGCTCCTTCGGCCCGTACGAAAAAGAAGGCGCAACCTACGGCGGAAACTCCTACGGCGGCTACGGCTCTTACGGCGATAGGGGAAATCGCTCCTCTTATGGAGAACGGCAAGGCCGCTCCACGGGCGGATACGGTTATACCGTTCCGCTAGAAGAATTGCCCCGTACGGGAAGAAACGACCGCTACACGGTAGATCTTTCCGCAACATCGATTGCCGCACCTCAAAACGGCAAGGATGCTTCCTCTTATTTCGGCAAAAAGCCCACGGCGGCAACTTACGCCGCAACACCCCAAAAGGGCGCATTCCAAACAGGGGATAAGGTTAAACATCCCAAGTTTGGCGTCGGCACGGTTATCGAAGTAAAAGGCTCGGGCGCATCTGCTATGGTAAGCGTCGCCTTCCAAGGCTTCGGCATCAAGCAACTGTCCCTTTCCATCGCCCCCTTAACCAAGGCATAATAAAACCGCTGATTATCAAACGTAAAAGCCGCTATTTCTTGCGCAAAACACGCGCACTTGCGCTTCGCCATCCATTTTTTCAAAAAGGAGAACTTTTTATGGATAGAATGAGAGAGCTTATCGATTTACTCAATCGCTACGGCTACGAATACTACGTGCTCGACGCACCCACGGTAACCGACCGCGAATACGATAAACTTTACGACGAACTTAAAATGATCGAGCTAACCACGGGCAGGGTAGAATTCGATTCTCCCACCCGCCGCGTTGGGGGAGAGCCCATATCTTCCTTTACCAAGCACGAGCATATCAAGCCCCTTTATTCTCTCGATAAAGCGGTTACGAGAGAGGAGCTCGTTTCCTTTGTTACCCGTGCAGAAAAAGCAGGCACAAAACCCTCTTTCCGTGTAGAATATAAATTCGACGGCCTCACCGTTTGCTTAACGTACGAAGACGGTAAATTCGTCCGTGCAACCACGCGCGGCAACGGCACGGTGGGAGAAGACGTAACCGAGCAAGTGCTCACCATTCGCTCCTACCCTATGGAAATTTCCTATAAAGGCAGGGTAGAAGTAAAAGGGGAGGCGGTTATTCGCCTTTCCGTGCTCGAGGCGTATAATCGCACGGCAGAAGAGCCCCTCAAAAACGCGCGCAACGCCGCGGCGGGCGCAATCCGCAATTTAGATCCCAAAATTACCGCCGCAAGAAAGCCGGAAATTATTTTTTACGACGTAAATTACATCGAAGACGAATCCCTCGTTACCTCGCAAGACGATGCGGTTGCCTTTTTAAAGCAAAACAAATTCCGCGTTTCATCCTTTTACGAACGGGCGGATAGCGTAGAAGAGCTCGTTTCCTTAATCGACCGCATTGAGGTAGAGCGTAAAACGCTGGACTATTTAACGGACGGCGTAGTCATTAAGCTGAACGATTACGCCGCAAGAGAAGAGCTTGGCTACACCATCAAATTCCCCCGTTTTGCCATTGCCTATAAGTTTGAGGCAGAAGAGGTGGAAACGGTTATCACCGATATTTTTTGGCAGGTAGGAAGAACGGGTAAACTCACGCCGCTCGGCGTGGTAGAGCCCGTAGATCTTGCCGGTGTAACGGTTAAAAAAGCCACGCTCAACAACTACGGAGATATCGAACGCAAAAACGTTGCCGTTGGCGCAACCGTACTCATTCGCCGCAGTAACGAGGTTATTCCCGAAATTTTAGGTGCGGTATCCTTGCCGGAAAATGCGCAAAAGCCGCAAAAACCCACCGTATGCCCCTACTGTGGCACGGCAATTAGAGAAGAAGGCGCAAACCTGTTTTGCGACAACCATAACTGCCCGCCCCGCGTGGCGGCGCGCATGGCGCACTTTGGTAGTAAGGACGCTATGAATATCGAAGGCTTTTCCGAAATGACCGCCACCCAGCTTTTTGCCGATTGCGCTCTTTCCGAGCCCTATCAGCTGTATTCTTTAACCGAAGAGCAGTTGCTCACGCTGGAAGGCTTTCAAGAAAAAAAGGCAAAGAACCTGCTTTCTTCCATCGAAAAATCCAAATCGTGCGACCTTTCCGCCTTTATCTTTGCGCTCGGCATTCCCAACGTCGGCAAAAAAACGGCAAAGGATCTTGCCACCCGCTTTGGTTCGGTTTCCGCCCTTTCCGCGGCAAGCGAAGAGGAGCTCCTCGCCGTAGAAGAAATCGGGGAGATTATCGCGCGGGATATCGCTGCGTTTTTTGCAAGCGAAACGGGTAAAACGCTGGTGGAAAATCTCCTTAAAGCAGGCGTTACGCCGCAAAGCAAAAAAAGAGAAAACGCAGGCGGCGCGTTTGCAGGCGAAATCGTCGTTTTAACAGGCACGCTAGAAGGATACACCCGTTCGCAAGCGGCAAAGCTTATTGAAGAAGCCGGCGGCGAAATCGGTTCTTCGGTAACCACCAAAACCACCCTCGTTATTGCGGGGGAGGCTGCCGGCAGTAAGCTGGATAAAGCCCGCAAGCTC
>JAFOHH010000192.1 GCA_017421905.1 Clostridia bacterium | reverse complement strand
GTGGATAACGCTCTCTCAAAGGGAATATTATACCAAAGAGGGCCGCGCCTTAGTAAAAAAGGAGCTTGCTTGCCTTCTGCAACGCCGCGTAACGGGCTATGCGGAGGATTTTGCAGATTTACAGCTGCGTGGCGAAAAACTGGGTGTTCCCGAAAAAACGCTTGCCGTGATTGCAGAATGGCGTGCGGCTTTATTGTGCGTGGCGGAAAATAGCAACCTTTACGCGCTAATTGCCGCAATTCGTTCCTTTTCCTTCGACGGAAAGAGAATTAATCTTTCCAAAGAAAAAACGGAAGAGCAAGAGATTTGGGCGGAAGAGGTGAAAAAGGCGAAGGATCGGGTTTCAAGCCTAAAAGACGCCTACGAATTGTTTGGAACGGAAGAGGAGGACGCCCTCCGCGCAAAGAACGCGGCGCAGTCGCTAACCGTTATTTTGCAGCTGTTAGCCGCTTACCGCGCAGCCTACGCTCGCCTTAAAAGAGAAAACAACCGCGTCGATTTTTCCGACTTAGAGCATTTCACCCTGCGCCTATTGAAAAACGAGGAGGTGCGCCGCTCGGTTGCCGCGCGCTATCGCTACGTTTTCGTGGACGAGTATCAAGACGTAAACGCCGTGCAGGAGCGCATCGTTTCGCAAATTGCGCACGATAATTTGTTTATCGTGGGCGACGTAAAGCAAAGCATTTACGGTTTTCGCGGGTGCAATCCCGATTTATTCCTCGGCAAAATGCGCGTGGCAAAGGAAGGCGAGCTGATAGAGCTTAACGATAACTTCCGTAGCGCAGAGGCGGTAATTGACGCCGCAAACGCCGTTTTTTGCCGTGCCATGACGGAGGAAAGCTGCGATATTTCATACGAAAAAACGGAAAAACTCATATACGGTACTACCGTTCCCGAACAAATAGAGGGAAACAATTGCGCCTCTGCAGAGGCGGTATATTATACTACCAAAAAGGAAAAAGGCGAGGCAAAAGCTACGCTGTATAGCGTAAAACGGGCGGCGGAAACTCCGGAAGCGGTGGAAGAGCGCGCCGAGGCCGTTTGCATTGCAGGGCTTATTTCTTCCATCGTAGGAAGAGAGCTGATTCCCGACCCCGAAAAAAAAGGACAGCTCCGCCCCGTGCGCTACGGCGATATTGCCATTTTATCGCGCGGGAAAAAGGATGCGCGCGTGCTTTCCACCGTGGAGGCGTTAAAGCGCAGAGGCATCCCCGCCGTTTGCGAGGTAGACGAGCAAATTTTACAAACCCCGGAAATTTCTCTGCTCCTTTCCCTGCTTTTGTTATCGCGTAACGGAGAAGAGGACGTTCCCTTTGTAACCGTTCTCCTTTCGCCCGTTGGCAATCTTACCGAAACCGATCTCACCATCGTAAGAAAGGGTGCAGAATCCCTTTTAACGGACGGGGAGCGCAGATGCTCCTTTACCCGTGCCGCCGCTGTTTACGCACAGTCGGATAATGGCGATACGCCTATGATAGAACGGGAAATTAAACGCAAGCTGCGTGCCGTTTTCGCCCTCGTGCAAGAACTGCGAATAAAAGCGGCCTTTCTCCCTGCGGGGGAATTGCTTTCCGAACTCATTTCCCGCTATTCGCTAACCTCACGCTTTCTCGGAAAGCGTTTGGGCAAACGCCGCATGGCGCGCGTAAGCCGCCTGCTTGCCGAGTGTATAGACGGCACGGGTAAACCTCTTTCGGTTGCCGAATTGCTGCGCCGCTTGGAAAAAGGGGAGGAGGAAATTACCTTGCTTGAAAGCGGCGTGGGAGATGCCGTTCGCATTATGACCATGCATGCCTCCAAGGGTTTGGAATTCCCCGTCGTTATTTTGGCAGGGCTGGAAAAACAGTTTAACGCCATGGACGAGCGAGAGGCTATCGTTTCTTCTCGTTCTCGCGGAATCGTACCGCTTTCCTTTTTTGAAGAGGATATGTCCAAGCGGGAAAGCGCTCTGCGGTTTTTGGTAAAAGAGGAGCTTGCGCGCCGAACCGTAAAAGAGGAAATGCGTTTGTTTTACGTGGCAATGACGCGTGCAAAAAACCGTTTGTTCGTCGTGTTGCCCGATACTACCGCCCCCACGTTTTCCATAGCGCGCGTAAAAAATGCGCGTAGCCTTAGCGATTTCCTTTCCAAAGACGTCCTAAAGGAGCGTGTTTTAGAAGAAAGAACGGTGGAAAACGCCGCTCTCCGCACCGTACCCCTTACGGGCGACGGCAACGCAAAGGAGGCGATAAAAAAGGCACTTACCTTTACTTACCCGCACGAAAAAGCCACTAAAACCCCTTTAAAACGTACGGTTACGCAAATGGTGCAAGCCGAGCACGCCGCAGCGCTTAGCGGCGAAAACGCCCCGCAAGGGGGAATGGCTTTTGCCGCAACGAAAGCCTCTGCGCCCAGCCTACAAAAAGCAGAAAATACTGCGTATTCTTCCCCAAAAACGCATACCGCGGCGGCCGCGCCCTATCAAAATGGGGGCAAAGCCGACGAAAAGGAAGGTTTGTTTGACAACGGAAATTCGCTTGCGCAAAACGGTTCTTCAAGCCAAAGCGACGATTTGTTTACGCAAAGCATTTCTTCAAGCCAAGCGGAAAACGATGCCCTTTTAGAGGAGCTGGACGTGCAATCCGCCCTCCTTTCGGGCGACGCCTATACCGAAAAACAGCGCAAGGGCATCCGCATGCACGCCTTTTTGGAAACGTGCGACCTTTCCGCCTGCAACGAGCAGGAAATTGAGGCAGCCGTTCGCGCCCGCATTGCGGAGGGGCTGATGGAGGAAGAAGATCTTTCCCTCGTGCCCGTTTTATCGCGCATTTTATCCTCGCCGCTCTTTAAAAGCTTCCGCTCGATGCGCGTTTTGCGCGAAAAGGAATTTACCATGCGCCTTTACGAGGACGGCATAGGAAGGGAAGAGGGTAGCGTACTGCAAGGCGTTATCGACCTGCTTGCCATCGGCAACGGCGAAGGCGTACTCGTAGACTATAAATATTCTACGCGCAAGGCGGAAGATATTTGGCGCACCTACCGTTTGCAGCTGGATTTATATTCGCGCGCGGCAGAAGCGTTTTACGGTATAAAAATTACGAAAAAGGTAATCATCAACCTGACCAACGGCGAAACGATCGAAGGTCGGGGAGAAGATTTATGCTCAAACACCTATTAACACAAGTATTACACTACGGAAAAAACGGGCTTGCCGCAGTTGGCGGGGCGGAAATCGCCTGCTACGCATTATGTGGCACGCTCGTTTTTTGTTTTCTCTGCGGCGCGGTAACCCTGCGCTGGGCACGGCGCATAACCTCGCCCGACGAATTAACCAAAAACATGCAAAAAAACGCACTTTCCTTGCGGGTGTTTCGCTTGCAGGCAAAGCTGCTATATTTACTGCTTGCGGCAGTTTGCGGCTTGGACTTTTTATATGCCAAGGAGCTTTTTTCCTCTTTGCCTATCATCGCAACCTTTTTTACGCTGTACGCCCTTTGCGCGGTTATTCTATGTCTTGTCTATGCCGCGCTCGTTCGCACGGCAAACAAACGTGCGCAATTGCGCTATAAAATTGCTCGCCTTACGGAAGAACGCCGCTTGATGTCCTTGCGCGATACCCGTTTGTTTTCGGAATTGCATCGTCTGGAGCGTGTCTTCACCCTTTCTTCTCAGACAAAAAGAAGAGTCGAACCCATAGAGCCTATGCCCGCCGCCCCCGTAGAAGAGCCTATGCCCGAAGGCTTGCCGCATGCCGACCCGTTTGCCCCCACGCCCTACGCCGAGCCGCCCAAACGGGAGGGGGAAATGCCCGAAATAACCCAGCCCCTGCGCAAGGAGTGCAAGGGTTCGTCGCGCCTTAGCGAAAAAACTGCCCCCTCTCAAACGCTATGCGATTGTGAAAATTCGCCGCACGAAAGTAAAAATATGCAGGAGGCTTGCAAAACTTTGCCGTGCGAGAGTGAAAACTCGCCCCTTGGCGGCATTTCGCATGCAAAAATCAGCGATTTATTGCAACGCCTGTCCGCCCTTCCGCTCAGCGAGGGGGACGCCCTTGCGGCAAAAAAAATCGAGCTATGCTTAAAGGAGGCGCTCCTTTCGGGAGGAACGCCGCAACAGGTCAGCTCGCAGCTTTCGGCACTTCTTAAAATTTTAGCGCGGTACGAGGCCGCTTGACCTTTCGCCTGCAATACCTGCTCCTTCTTCGCCC
>JAFOHH010000191.1 GCA_017421905.1 Clostridia bacterium | reverse complement strand
GGGAAAAGTTATAAAAACTTATAAAAATTGCAGTAAATGGTTTGACAAAAGGCGGTTTTTCGTGTTAAAATTCTTCACATATAAATGCGATGATGATATTAAGCAAAAGCTGTGTGACTACTTAGAGAGCCGTTGGTTGGTGCAAAACGGAAAGCAAGGCTTGCGCTGTCTCGTATCGGAGCAGAGTTCCGGAACAATCAGTATGGAGCTACGGGCGATCCCGTTACAGGTCAAGGATATGTTAGTATCCGAATGAGTGGCTTTCCTTATCGGAGGGCAATACGGGTGGTACCGTGGTCGATATAAGATCATCCCGCAGAGAAGTGTTTTTTCTCTGCGGTTTTTTTATTTTGCAAACGAAAAAACGTCTTAATTCAATACCAAAAAAGGGGTTTTATTATGAAAAAATTGAAAGTGTCCGATATTACGCTGGTTGTAGCGCAAGAAGAAAGAAAGAGCATTTCCTTCCGCGAAAAATTGCAAATTGCCGCTTCGCTTGCTAAAATGGGGGTAGACGGTATCGAGCTACCTGCCGCCTGCGAAAATAAGGAAACGGCAGTCGTTTATCGCACACTTGCAGAAAGCGTGCCCGTAGCCGTTTGTATGCCGGTTGGGGATAGCGAAGCTTCTTTAAACTTTGCTTATTCCTGCATTAAGGGTGCAAAAAAGCCCGTTCTTCAAGTAGTGTTGCCCGTTTCTACGGTGCAAATGGAATACGCTTATCACCTAAAAGCTGTAAAGATGCTGGAAAAAATCGCTGCTCTTACGGCGGCGGCAAAAGCGCTGTGTTCTTCGGTAGAATTTATCGCCAAGGACGCCACGCGTGCAGAGGCAGGCTTTGCGGCGGCGGCGTGCAAAACTGCGGTGGAAAACGGTGCAACCTCCGTTTGCCTTTGCGACGATAACGGGGCGGCGTTCCCTGCAGAATTTGCCGCTCTTGTAAAAGAAGTAAAAAGCGCGGTTACCGTGCCCGTATTTATGCAGCCCTCCAACAAGCTTTCTATGGCGGCGGCTTGCGCGGTAGAAGGCATTAAAGCCGGCGCAGACGGCGTTAAAACGGCACTTTCCGGCGGATTGCGCAGCGAAGTATTTGCCGATATTGTGCGCGAACGCGGCGATGCGCTTGGCGTTTCTTGCGGGATCGACGTAACTGCGGCGATGCAAACGGTGGCGACGATCGGCGGCGCAAATAAAGAGGCCGACGCGAGTATCGAGCCTTCTAAAAAGGAAATTAAGTTTGACGAGGCCACGGGGCTTTCCGAAATTATGGCGCAAATTGCTTTGCTTGGCTACGAGCTTTCCGAAGAGGATAGCGGCAAAGTGTACGAGGAATGCAAGCGCCTAGCAGAGCAAAAGGGCATTCTCGGTGCGGCGGAAATTGAGGCGGTTATCGCTTCTACCGCAATGCAAGTGCCCTCCACCTACCACGTAATCAGCTACGTTGTAAACAGCGGCAACGTAATTACCGCAACGGCTACCGTTACCTTAGAGCGCGACGGGGAAAAGCTAATGGGCGTTTCCACGGGCGACGGGCCTATCGATGCCGCCTTCCACGCAATCGAGCAAATCGTCGGCCACCATTACGAGCTGGACGATTTCCAAATTCAAGCCATTACCAAGGGCAGAGAGGCGCTCGGTTCTTCGCTTATTCGCCTCCGCGCAGACGGAAAGGTATACCCCGGCAGCGGCGTTTCTACCGATATTATCGGTGCGTGCGTGCGCGCGTATATCAATGCTCTTAATAAAATCGTTTACGGAGAATAACGGTTATGAAATTTGCTTTTTCCACGGCAGACGTAAAGGCGGAAACCTTTCTCGGCCTGTGTAATAAAACGGCGGAATACGGCTTTTCCGCCTTTGAAATTGCCGACCCGCGTGCCGAGCTTACCTCGCACGAGGATAGCATTTTCCACGCGGTAAAAACGGCGGGCGCAAAACGCAAGCTCGTTAACCGCCATATTGCCGTATGCGCTTTGCGCCATTCTGCCCCCATCGGCAAGGAAACGGACGGGCAAGACGTGGTAGACTGCGTAGAGCTCGCCGCAACGGCAAATTGTCCGTGCGTTGTGATAACGGTAAAAGATAGCGCGGCGCAAGCCGATCTTTTTACCATTCTTTCTCCCGCGGTAAAATGCGCGGAAGAACGCGGCGTAATGCTGCTTGTAGAAACGGTAGGCCGCTACGCAAAAACGCAAAACGTGCTTACCCTTTTGCGCGCCTTTGGCTCTGCCGCTATGGGCGTTGCGTGGAACGTGCGCGAAACCTATTTCCGTGGCAAAGAATCGGCCGATACCACCATTCAAACCTTGGGCGCATATATCAATTACGTGCTCGTTGGCGACGAACGGGAGGGAACGACCACCCTCCTTGGCGAGGGCGAGCTACCCACGCAAGAAATCGTAAGCGCGTTAAAATCGCTCAATTACGACGGCTACGTATGCGCGCTTTGGAACGAAGAAATCCCCTCGGAGGACATCGTTTTAACCCATTTCACCAACTACATGCGGCGATTTGCCGACGAGCGTCCTACCCGCACGCTTTATTATAACCGCGCGAAAACGGGAACGCATCCTTGGAAAAAGTACGACGTAATCGACCTCACCTTTTCGCAGGTGTTGGACGTTATGGCCGATTATTACCCCGACCAGTACGCCTTTAAGTATACCACGCTCGATTATACACGCACCTATTCGCAGTTCCGTGAGGACGTAGATAAGGTGGCTGCCGCGCTCATTTCGCTTGGGGTAAAGCCCGGCCATCACGTTGCCGTTTGGGCAACCAACGTGCCGCAATGGTTTTTAACCTTTTGGGCAACGGTTAAAATCGGTGCCGTTCTCGTTACGGTAAACACCGCTTATAAAATTCACGAAACGGAATACCTCCTGCGTCAATCGGATACCCATACCTTGGTAATGATTGAAAGCTGTAAGGATTCCAACTATAAAGAAATTATGCAAACGCTCTGTCCCGAGCTGAAAACTACCCGCGCGGGCGAGCCTCTTTACGCCGAAAAGCTGCCTTTTCTCCGCAACGTGGTAACGGTGGGCTTTTCTATGGAAGGTTGCTTAGAATGGGACGATATGGTTGCGCGCTCCTCGCGCGTTCCTAAGGAAGAGGTGAGAAGAAGAGCCTTTGCCGTCCGCCCCGGCGACGTTTGCAATATGCAATACACCTCGGGTACTACGGGCTTTCCCAAGGGGGTTATGCTCACCCATTCCAACATCATCAATAACGGCAAAATCATCGGCGACCGCATGGATATTTCCACCGCAGACCGCATGATGATTCAAGTACCTATGTTCCATTGCTTTGGCATGGTGCTTTCCATGACCAACCTCATGACGCACGGCGGCACGCTTTGCCCCATGCCCTATTTCTCGCCCAAATCGTCGCTTGCTTGCGTAAACGACGAAAAAATCACCTGCTTTAACGGCGTTCCTACCATGTTTATCGCAATGTTTGCGCACGAGGATTTCGCCAAAACGGACTTCTCGCACGTCCGTACGGGCATTATGGCGGGCTCTAACTGCCCTGCCGACCTTATGCGCCGCGCGGCAAGCGAGATGAACATGACGGAAATTGTTAGCGTTTACGGGCAAACGGAGGCCTCTCCCGGCTGTACGATGGGCGAGGTAAACGAAGACCTCGATCACCGCGTAGAAACGGTAGGCACGGCTTTCCCCGGCGTAGAATGTAAGGTAATCGATCCCGAAACGGGCGAAGAAGTGCCCGACGGCGTAAACGGAGAATTCGTTGCGCGCGGCTATAATATTATGAAGGGCTATTATAAAATGCCCAAGGCTACCGAGCAGACCATCGATAAGGACGGTTGGCTGCATAGCGGCGACCTTTGCTGCCGCACGCCCGACGGTTATTATAAGGTAACGGGCAGATTAAAGGATATGATTATCCGTGGCGGCGAAAACCTGTACCCGCGCGAAATCGAGGAGTTTTACCTCACGCACGAAAAGGTAAAGG
>JAFOHH010000190.1 GCA_017421905.1 Clostridia bacterium | reverse complement strand
GCCATTGCCCAAAAAATTAACGAACGGCATACCGTTTTAACCAAAATGTTAACCATGCTTGGCGTAGACGAACATACCGCCGCTGAAGATGCTTGTAAAATGGAGCACGCCATTAGCGATATTTCCTTTGCAAAAATAAAAGAATATTTAGAGAATTTTTAGGTCGTTTTTCCGTTGGGGTTTGTCAACCTTCCCCCTTTGGACATGCTAATCTTTTCGCCGATGAACTATTGTGATTTCTATCAATATCGTAAGCCGCCGTTTTGGCGGCTTTTCTTTTGTAAAAAATAGTACTGAACTTCTTCCTAAAAAATAAAACTCCTGCGGAAAAATTTACAAAATAAAAAAGCCCTTGCCGAGTGGCAAGGGCTTATGTGTTTTACTAAAAATTACTTCTTAGAAACGTAGGTGGTGTGGAGGATTTCGTGTGCCTTGTGGCTACCGGGGTTGCCAAGGTAGGTATCGTATACGTCCTTAACAACGGGGTTGTCGTGACTCTTACGGTTCTTGCATTCTGCGTCTTCTTTGTAAAGAGCAGCTGCACGTTTTGCACGATAATCTTCGGTATTGCGAACGAATGCATCCATAATGGGTTGACCGCCGCCGTTTACACAACCGCCGGGGCAGCACATAATTTCGATGAAGTGAGCGTCGCAAGTGCCGTTTTTAACTGCTTCGCAAATTTCTTTTGCGTTGGTAAGACCGGATGCAACGGCTACGTTTACGGTGAGGTCGCCAGCGGTGTAAGCTGCCTTTTTGATGCCTGCCGTACCACGAACTTCGGTAAAGTTAACGTTATCGAGCGTTTTGCCGGTGATGGTTTCTACTGCCGTACGGAGAGCTGCTTCCATAACGCCGCCGGTTGCACCGAAGATAACGCCTGCGCCGGTAAATTCGCCGAGGGGGTTATCGAACGTGCCTTCGGGCAAGCGATCGAAGAGAACGCCGTTTTGCTTGATCATCTTAGCAAGTTCTCTAGTGGTGAGAACTGCGTCGATATCGGGATATCCGCTTGCACTTTGATCTGCGCGGAGTTTTTCACCCTTCTTTGCTACGCAAGGCATAATGGATACGACGAAGATTTTGCTTGCATCGATGCCCATTTTTTATGCATAGTAGGTTTTGGTAAGCGCACCAAACATTTGTTGGGGCGATTTGCAGGAAGAAAGGTTGGGGATGAGTTCGGGATAGTAATGTTCTACGTAGTTAATCCAGCCGGGGCTGCAGGAGGTGAACATGGGGAGTGCACCGCCGTTTTTAACTCTTTCGATAAGCTCGTGCGCTTCTTCCAAAATGGTCATATCTGCTGCGAAGTTTACATCGAATACCTTATCAAAGCCGAGGAGGCGAAGAGCGGTAACCATTTTGCCTTCTACGTTCGTACCCATGGGATAGCCAAATTCTTCGCCAAGGCCTGCGCGAACGGAGGGAGCAGGACCTACCACTACGATCTTTTCGGGATCGGCAATAGCAGCTGCAACGCGATCGATTTCTTCTACTTCGTGCAGAGCGCCCGTGGGACATACGTTGATACATTGACCGCAAGCTACGCAGGAAGTTTCGGAAAGGGGCATTTCAAACGCACAGCTGATTTCCGTTTTGAAACCACGTTTGATGGGGTTAATTACGCCGATGCCTTGTACTTTTGCACAAGCTGCAACACATCTTCTGCAAAGAACACACTTGGTGTTGTCGCGTACGAGATATGCGGTTGCATCGGTCGTGCTCTTGGACATTTCGCCTTGATATGCTTTTACGTCGCAATCGTATTCGTAAGAAAGACGTTGCAATTCGCAATTCATATTTCTAGAGCAGGAAAGACATTCCTTTTTGTGGTTGGAAAGGAGAAGTTCGATAGTCGTTTTTCTGCTCTTTCTAACCTTGGGAGTATTGGTGAATACTTCCATACCTTCGTTAACGGGATATACGCAGGATGCAACGAGGCTTCTTGCGCCCTTAACTTCTACAACGCAAACGCGGCATGCGCCGATTGCGTTAACGTCTTTTAAATAGCAAAGGGTGGGGATTTTGATACCCATGGTTGCTGCGGCTTCGAGAATCGTAGTTCCTTCGGGAACGGATACGTTGATGCCGTCGATTTTTAAATTGATCATTTTTACGTCAGACATTTCTGTTTCCTCCTTTAGGCTTTGATGATTGCTTTGAACTTACAGCTATCCATACATACGCCGCACTTGATGCACTTGGTTTGATCGATAACGTGAGGTGCTTTTACCGTGCCGCTGATTGCTTTTACAGGGCATTGACGAGCGCAAAGCGTACATCCTTTACACTTATCTTCGATAATTTCGAAGTGGAGTAACTTTTT
>JAFOHH010000189.1 GCA_017421905.1 Clostridia bacterium | reverse complement strand
GTTTCTCGGTTGGAAAACAAAATTTTGCAAAAGCTGCGCGAAAAGCTGTAAACGTTTCCTCCATAGCCTGCAGGAGTAGCCTTGCAGTCTGTTTTCAGTTGCCCCGTTTGGGGAAGTGTTAAATCCGTTCGCTACCGTAAGTCCCAAACGCGCTAAATCCGTTCGCTACCGTAAGCCCCAAACGCACCGCACGTTATTATAATACCCCAAGCCCCTTGCGTTATAAGAAAAAGCCTCGCCCACTAAACGGTGGGCGAGGCGTATTTTATGCCGAAATTTTTGTAGCATCGCAAAATTAGGCGGCGTATTTTATACCGAAATTTTTTTCTTATATTATATATAGTCGTGCGCGGAAAGGAAAACCGCAACGTGCAGGGTAGCAAAATAGAGTTATGCCTTTTGCTGCGTATTTGGTGGCTTTTGCCCTAACGGGGGAACTTAATATTCTTCCTCTTCTGCGGCGGGTTTTTCCAAGGGGAACTTAATATTCTTCCTCTTGGGTGCGTGCGGCGTGGCGTTTAATTAAAAAGCCGGTGGAGCAAACGACGGAAATAATCAGCGCAAGCACAACGAGGCCGATGAGCGCCATATTGTTGCCTTCGGTTTTCAAAAAGCGGCTTTCCATATAGCCGGAAATGCTGCGCGTTTCCCCTTGCACCTCGTATTCGTAAACGACCTGCGCAAAGCCGTTTTCCACAGCAAATACCTTTACTTTTGCGCTTTGGGTAAAGGTGTAAAGAGCGGTGGTTTTTTGCTCGCTATCGTAAATAACGGGCATTTCGCCGCTATCCTTTCTCGCCGTATGGTATTGATAGGAGAGGGGCTCGGTTTCGTTTGCGGGGGAAAGGGTTACCAAGGCCTTGGCAATATAAGCAACGCCTTCTCCTCCTTCCGCTTCACCGTTAAAATCGTAGGTGAGCGCGTAAAAATCTACGCCGTTATGCGTAATCGTGCGAAGAAGAGTGAGAGTTACTCCCTTTTGCAAGGTTTTTGCGTTGGGGGTAACGGCAGTAATATCGTTGATTACGGGGAAATGATATAGCGTGCAGGAAACCAGCGTTTGCGCCTGCTTGGGGGAAGAAAGCGGCTCTTCGCGCTCCTCTTTTGTGGCGGCATCCTTGCGGATAAAGCCGGCATCCGAATCCTTTAAAACGTAGTAGTAGTTGCCGCTTTCGCCAAGCAAAACGTAGGTTTGCGGAGCGGAAAGCTGTTCGTAGCCCAAGGTGGGCGTACCCGTTTGCAGGTAAGAGGCGAGATCGAATCGGAAGAAAATTGCGCCGCTTTGTGCAGAGAGGTAATCGGTTTTTTGCTTGGGGGCGGAAAGATTTACGCCCTCGGGTACGGAAATTTCTACCGGGGTGGAGCGAACTACGTTTTCGGTACGGAGAATAAACCCGTTATAAAGTACGTAGCAGGGCTTTTCTAAAAAGCTGATTACAAATTTTTTCGGCGTAAAGGAGGAAAGGTACGAAGACCAAGTAAGTAGCTTGTACTGCGCCACCGTTTCCCCGTCCGAAACGATTGCAATGGTGTTGTTCGGGTACAGCAGGTAAAGGTTGTTTTCAAAGTCTACTTGCAGGTCCACTGCTCCCTCAAAGGTTGGGAAGGAGGTTTCCTTTTCCTCTCCGTTCGCGCCGTAAACGGCAACCGTTCCATCCGCTTTTAAAAGGTATACGTTGTTGTTTAAGTCGGTGGTAAGGGCAATTACCGTTCCTTCGCCGCCGGCAAAATGCAAGGGTGTGCCGTCTGTTGCGGAAATGCGATATTCGTATACGTTAAAGGTAGCACTTTCCGTTTCGGTTGCGGGCGTTTGGGTTAGGATATAAAATCTGCCGTTGCTGGAATAGGTAACGGCGGCAAACGTGCCGCTTTGAGGAGTAAGCTCCTTATGTAGCGTACCGTCCGCCTTGCGAATGAGGCGGCAGGTGGAAGGGCTGCCCGTTAAAAAGTAATCGTCCGAAACGGCAAGATAGGTGGGAGAAAATCCCAGCTCTATTGCCGCGTAAGAGCCGTCGTAAGCTAAAATGCGGTTATTTCCGCCGTCGGCAACGTACAGCGTACCGTCGTGTTCGGCAACTGCCGAGGCAGAGGAGGAAAGTCGGTTGGTATCGGATGCATACGCCCCGATTGCCCCGGAAAGGGTTGCCCCGCCCGAAAGGGAATATTTCAGCACGTTTGCTTTTGCTACGTCGCAAAGATACAGCGTGTCGTTTGCCGCCGCAATGCCGCCCAGCCTTGCCACCTGTCTGGAAAACAGCTTGGTTTCGCCCGAGGGGGAAACGCGGTAAACGGTTTCCTCCGTTCCAAAAAAGGAGGCGTAGTATACGTCCGTTCCGCTTGCCGTAATAAACTGCGGCTTTTCGGAAAGGGGATAATCGGTTTCGCCCACGCGGAGGGTAGAGCCGTCGCTTGCCGTGTAGCAAAGCGTTCCATCCGCTAAAACGATAAAGTGTCGGGAGCTTTCAAAGCGCGCTTCGTAATCGCCCGGCTGGGAAACGGTTTCGGGATTGTCTAGCGCGGTAAGAACCGTTCCGCTTGCGGAAAGCTGATATTTTTTAACCGTGCGCGCCTTGGTATAAAGGTAGCCTTCCGAAACGGCAAAGGCTGCTCCCTCAAAGGAGCGCAGCGTTTCGATGGGCGCTAGGGCGGTGGTTTCGCCGTCCAAGGGCAGGTAGTACACGCCGTCGCCACCGTAAGCCAGTAAAAAATCTACGTCGGCCGTGTCGTAAAGCTGAAAGGATACCGCTTTGCCTAAAAAGGGCGTTGCAGGGCACACCAAAACGGTTCCGCCGTTTAGTAAAACCAAGCTTTCGCCATCTAAAACCGCGACAAGCGATTGCGTTGCAAACACGTATTCGGGCGCGTTAAAGGCGTAAAAATCGCGATAGTCGGAAGGGTACACCAAGGTATCGCTTGGCGCTTTTACCGTTTGCCCTGCGTAAGCAGAAGCAGGAGCAAGCGCAAGCACGGCGCAAAACAATGCGGCTATTGCGGCGAAACAAAGCGAATGTCGCTTTCGCGCAAAAAATAATTTCGTTCGTTTTTCGGTCATATTTTCCTCATAAATGGGCGCGACTCCACAAAAAAAGGCACGCGCGGTATAGTCGGTTTTTTCTTTCGGTTTTCCCATAGGG
>JAFOHH010000188.1 GCA_017421905.1 Clostridia bacterium | reverse complement strand
TCGCCCCGAGGTTGTGGGCGACGGGGTACATACCCTTTCCGCGCTTGGCGCAGAAAAATACAAATCCGCCGCCATCACTTACGATTGCGACCCCTCCTTTGTTCCTAAAAAGGGCGAACGGGTACTGCTTTCTTGGCATCATAATTTGGGGAGAGGCGCTTACGCCGAGGTTGTAACGGACGGCGCGCTCACCAAGCAAATTACCGAGATCGCCCTTGCGGCCGCGGCCGCCGTTGGCGTAACCTTTGCCTCGGTAGACGTAATTAAAACGCAAAACGGGTTTTCCGTTTTAGAAATTAACAGCGGGGTAATGACGGAAAACTTTGCTCGAGAAAGTGAGGAAAATTACCGCACCGCAAAAGAAATTTATCGCGAGGCGGTTCTCCGCTACTTCGCACAATAAGGAGAAAGGAATTATGAAACTCAGTTTATGCGCCCTCGTTACGGCAAACACCCCCTTACAAGAGCAAATCTCTGCGGTAAAAGCCGCAGGCATTTCCCAAGTAGAAATAGAAGGCGTTAACGGCACTTTGGTTGCCGATATGACGGAAAGCGATCTCGTTAATCTTCGCTCCGCGTTAGACGAGGCGGGTCTTAGCGTTTACGCGCTTGCAACCGATCTTGGCAAAATCGGCATCGGAGATCGCAATTACAAATTAAACGAAGTACGCCTTTATCCTACGATGCGCGCGGCGAAAATTCTCGGTACGAAAAATTTGCGTATTTTCTTGCACACCGTTACCGAAGAACAAAAAAATCGCGACGGCGACGCTGTCGTGGTAAAAACCAACCGCTTAACTCACCTTGGCGATCAGTTTTTAATGTGCATTGAAAACGGCGTAGAATATTTTACCGATACCGAGGATCGTATGACCTACGCGCTCGATCGCCTCTATCTCGCGCGCTCGGTATTCAATCCTGCCGCTTACCTTGCCGCAGGTAAGGAAGAGCTCGCCACCGCAGTAAAAACCCTGCTACCGCGCGCTACTTACGTTCGCTTAACCGATGTTTGTCAAAACGGAGCGCCTGCCCCCATCGGTTCGGGCGATTGCAATCTTGCCTCCCTTCTCGGCGAAATCCGTAAAGATACCGTGCTTTCCCTTTCCGCAGTAGAAGATTTATCCACCGCCGCAAAGTGGACGGCTCAAACGCTTACTGCCCTTGGGTATACCCAAGCGGACGGAGCTTTCGTGAAATAAAAAGAGGGTGCTATGGCAAAAACCAAAAAACAAAAAGCGCTATATATTACGGCAATCGTTTTGGGCGCGGTGTTTGCGCTGTATCTGCTTTTTGCATGCCTGCCCAAGCCGCAAAACTACGCCTTTTCTAACCCTATGCTAAAAACGGGGGATATGCCCCATCTCGTGGCGCACGGCGGCGGAAATAAGGAGTTTCCCGATAACACCTTAGAGGCGTTTTATAACGCCTACGATGCAGATCGTAACGCCATGATGGAAACGGACGTCAGCATTACAAAAGACGGCGTCGTTATCCTTTCTCACGATATTTCGTTAGACCGCAAAACCAACGCAACGGGCGCGATTGCAGACTGGAATTACACCGATCTCATTGCGCAGAAGGTGGATTTTTCCTACCTCAATTCCTCGGTAGAAAACGAAGCCTTTACGGGCACGGATGCGGATAGAAAAAAATTCAAAAACGACGAAGGGGTATTCGTTGCCCCCACCGACGTCCCCGGTTATCCCCAAGGGCTTCCCGGTAGAGATAAAGAGGTTTTTCTTGCCACCACGCTTGAAGAATTGCTCGTCGCCTTTCCTCAAAACCGCATTTCCATCGAAATTAAACAGAGTGGGGAAACGGGCTATCGTGCGCTAAACGCCGTTATGCAGCTCTTGGAAAAGCATAACGCTTACGGGCGCGTGGTGCTTGCCTCCTTTCACGCCGAAATTTATAAAAAGCTGCAAGCCATGCAAAAGCAAAACCCCAGCTTACTGTATTCTCCCGAAACGGGCGGCGTGGTAAAATATTTCGTTTTAAAAACGCTTGGGCTAGACTTTTTCTTCCGCAACGGTGTTGGCATGCTGCAAATTCCCACTTCGCAAATGGGGATAAACCTCGCAACCAAATCGCTCGTTAAAAACGCCCACAAGCACAATATCGCCGTGCATTACTGGACGGTAGACGACGTAGAGGAAATGAAACACCTCATTAAAATCGGTGCAGACGGCATAACCACCAATTATCCGCACCGCTTAAAGCAGGTTTACGAAACCTACGCAAAGTAATTATTAAGCCGCATTCCAAGGAATGCGGCTTTTCAAGTTTTGTTGCGACGTTATTATTCTTTTATTCGGTGGCAAACGCACGCTCGCTATGCAAAACGAACTTGTTTTTTTTGTAGGAAATCAGCCCTTCTTTTTGCATGCGAGAAAGCTCTGCCGATAGCGCCGTTCTGTCCGCGGCAAGGTAGTCGGCAAGCTCTTGGCGGTTATAGGGAATTTCCACTGTGCGCGATTTTTGTCTTACCCCTTCCTCCGAAAGGTACGCGCAAATTTTTTCGCGTAGCGAACGCTTTGTAATATGACCGATTCGTTGAGTAAGATACTTGTTTTTTTCCGAAAGAATGCCCAGTACGTTTTTTAAAAATTGCGAATGGCACACGCAACGGCTTTGGCACATCGTGGTTAGCTTTTCGGGGGAAAAGAATAAAATGCGGCAGTCGGTTGCGGCGTAAACGTTAGCCGGCAGCGTTTGGTCCTTGGTGTGGACGAGCGCCTCTCCAAAGGTGTCGCCCTCGGTTAGCGTTGCCATAAGCGTACCGCCGCCAAAATAGTCCTCTTTAATTAGTTGTACCTTGCCCGAAAGGATAATGCCCGGCCTTGTGCTATGCACGCCTGCAATCGAAATATACGCCCCTTTCGGGTAAGCTTTTTTTTGGGCGGAAAGGCAGGTAAACAGCCGTTCTGCCTCTTCGGGCGTGATATTTGCAAGAAGGGGACTTTTCCCCAGGGCGTTTTCGTAAAACATAACCGTACCTCGTGGCTACTTTTCTATCGTTAAAAGCGTTGTATAAACAACGTTTACCGTAGTATAGCACAAAATTTTGCGTAATTCAACAAAATGGGCGTGGTAGCGACACTTTTTCTTTGGATAGGGATTGCATTTTCTCAAAAAGTTTTGTATAATAGAAAAAGAAAGTGGCGCATTTTACTCGTTTTATATTGCGCCGCAAAGGAGGGAGCAATATGGCAAGCAACGGCATTTCCAAACAAACGGCTACAACCAACGCCGTATGCCCTAATTGCGGCACGCTCCTTACCTCCTTATTAAAAAGCGGAAGATGCGGCTGTCCCGAATGCTACCGCGTATTCGGCGACTATCTTAGCCCCATTCTTTTAAAACGGGGCGGGAGACACTGCGGTAGAGTTCCGCTTGCCGTTAAAAGGGAAGAATATCAAAACAAAGTGCGCGTGTTAGAGCAAAAAATTGCAGCCGCCTACGCCGCAGGTAATACCTTGCTTGTAGAGCGTTACTCTCAGCAGCTGCGCAGCCTTAAGGAGGACGTATGAACGATTATACGGTAATTTCCTCCC
>JAFOHH010000187.1 GCA_017421905.1 Clostridia bacterium | reverse complement strand
AGGGTAACCCTTATTTGCGGCTTTTTGAAGGGAGACAAAACCGAGCTCGTCGTTCAAAAAGCAACAGAGCTTGGGGTTGCAAGCGTTATCGTGTTCGATTCCGCCTTTTCCAGCGCATACGTTAGCGATAATAAAATCGAACGTTTGCGTCGCGTAGCCGAAGAAGCTGCAAAGCAATGCGGTAGAGCAACCTACCCAACCGTTGAATATATGCCTTTTCAGCAGGCAATTCTTGCCTGCAAGGATATCAAAAATAAAATTTTTGCTTGCGAATTTGAAACGGAAACATCTTTAACGCTTTCCGCTTTAAGCGGAGAAACCGCCGTTTGCATCGGTAGCGAGGGCGGCTTTAACGAGGAGGAGCGTGCTTTTGCCGTAGAAGCGGGCTTTGCATCCGTTTCGCTCGGTAAACGTATTTTACGGGCGGAAACGGCGTCTATTGCTCTTCTTTCCGTCGTATTTTATTCGCTTGGAGAATGGCAAAGATGAAAATTTGTATTTTCACACTCGGCTGTAAGGTGAACGAAAGCGAATCGGGATCTATTGCGCAAGGATTAATCGATGCGGGATACGACGCTTATTGCGGACTGGGAAAAGCCGATTTGTACATATTGAATACTTGCGCCGTAACGAAAGAAGCAGAAAAAAAATCTCGCCAGGCAATTGCTCGTATGCGCAAGTATAATGCAGATGCGCGCATTCTTGTAATGGGGTGCGCGGCGGAAAAAGCCCCTGCGGATTTTTTAGCGAAAGAAGGCGTTTTATTTGTAACGGGCGCGCAAAAAAAATCCCTTGCACTAACTGCGGCAAAGCAGCTTGCAAGTGGCAATTTTGGTAAAGAAAAACAAAACCAAACGCAAGCTTCGCTCATTTTTGACGATCTACCCGTTTCACGTGCTTTTCGGACAAGAGCGGATATTAAAATTCAAGACGGCTGCAATAATTTTTGCTCTTATTGCATCGTTCCGTATTTGCGTGGAAGAGAGCGCAGTCGCGATATGCAAAGTATTCGGGCGGAAATCCAAACGCTTGCCCCGCTCGAAGCGGTTTTAACGGGTATTAATATTTCTTCTTACAAAACCGAGCAAGGAGATTTGGGCGACCTTTTAGTTTTCCTTTCCGATCTTCCCACGCGCCTTCGCCTGGGATCGATTGAAGTGCGAATTATTACTCCGTCCTTCTTGCAAAAATTACAATCTGTTTCTAATTTTGCACCTCATTTTCATCTTTCATTGCAATCGGGCAGTACAAAGGTGTTAAAAGAAATGAACCGCCGCTACAGTGCGGAAGAATATTTGCAAAAGGTTGCGCTTATTCGGCAATATTTTCCAAATGCAGCAATCACAACGGACGTAATTGCGGGGTTTCCTACGGAAACGGAAGAAGATTTTAATGCGTCGCTTGCCACTTGCAGACAGGCCGCTTTTGCAGATATGCATTGCTTTCCGTTTTCGCCCAGAGAGGGGACGGTTGCTTATTCGTTAAAGGATTTACCTCATGCCGTAAAAAAGGAGCGTACGGAACGTCTTTTACTGCTTGCTAAAGAGCTTAAGGAGCAATACGCTAACCGTTTTATCGGAACAACGCTGCAATGGATTGCAGAAGAACAAAAGGACGGATATACTTACGGATATACGGAAAATTATTTACGCGTATGCGTAAAAGGTGATATTCCGCGCGGAAGATATCAAATTTTATGCCAAACGCTTATTGAAAATGAAATAATCGCAACGCTTTGCGAATAAAAAGGAGAATATAAAATGGATTGCTTATTTTGTAAAATTATCGCAGGGGATATCCCTTCCAAAAAGTTTTATGAAGACGATGAAATGATCATAATTGCCGATATCGACCCCAAAGCGAAATATCACTATTTGCTCATTCCTAAAAAACATTTTAAATTGCTTGCCGATATGACGGAAGAAGATGCAACCCTTCTTGGCAGATGCCTCAAAAAAATTCCCACCCTTACCGAAGAACTGCACTTGCAAGGTGGCTACCGTCTCGTGGTAAACCAGGGCGATAACCCCGGTCAAACCGTTCCTCACCTGCACGTGCATATTCTTGCAGGTCAAAAAATGGGTTGGCAACCGGCATAAAAGTATGTAAAATCTTAAAAAACCCGTTCATTTTGGTTGACAGTCTTGGTAAAAATTGCTATACTACCTATGCAATAAATGCCTTGGGCGAAGGAGGGGTGAAAATGTCTACGATTAAAGTTGGTGAAAACGAAACTTTAGATAACGCACTGCGTCGTTTTAAAAGAAAGTGCTCCAGAGATGCTATTATTAGCGACCTTCGCAAAAAGGAACATT
>JAFOHH010000022.1 GCA_017421905.1 Clostridia bacterium | reverse complement strand
GAATGCGTTTTCCCCAAAGCGTTGCCGTGGAAAGAAGGCTGCTTTTATAATTGCTTGTTTTAGCGACTTTTTCCCTTTCAGGCAAAGACACTACACCCTTTGTGCGAGGAGAAAGCGCCCTTGCAACGGGCACGAGCAGCATAAAGTTGGTGATAAAGCCGTAGCGAATGGGGAAAGCCATATACGTTCCCGTTTGCCAAATGACGTTAAACGGCTCTATAACGGCGGGCAGAAAAACGAGGAGCGCAACGGCAAAATATGGGAGATCTTCCTTTTGCGGTTTGCGGAAAAAGAAAAACGGCAAAAGGGAGAGGGATTGCATTAAAACGGGAAGAGTTGTGGAAATATTGCCCTGCAAAGGTGCGGTTTTTAGCGTTTGCCAAAAGGAAACCGACGTTCTTGCCGAGCTAGCCCATTGTGAAAGAAGAGGGAGTACCGCGCAGGCGGAAAGTAGTAAAGCCGCAACGGAGTACGCCGCAAACTGCAAGCAGATTTCTCCGCGGTGTTCGCTTTTTATAAGGGGTAAATGCGCGCCCACGAAAAGCAAAAGGAGGATAACGCACATATACGACAAATAAAAGCAAATAAAAAAGCAAGCGGTGAGGGCAATTAAGTACAAATAAGGCTTGCGCTGCTTGATAAGCCGTTCTACCCCAAGCAAAAGCAAGGGAAACAGGTAAAGCATATCCAGCCAAAGCAAAATTTGAAAGTAGATTGCTCCGTAACCGCAAAGCGCGTAAAAAAGGGAAAGCGCAAGCGCAAGCACGGGCGGTACGGCGCACTGGGTGTGCCGAAAATAAACGTATGCCGTTGTTGCCGCCGCCATAAGCTTTAGCAAAACGAGAACGTTTACGAATTGCATCATTTCCGCTTTATCGACAAAGGCAACGAGGAGATGAAAGGGGCTGGATAAATAATAGAAAAACACCCCGAGGAAATTCATTCCGCCGCCGTTTTCAAAGGAAAGAAATAGGCTGGCCTTCCCCGTTAAAACGTCCTTTAAATTACACAAAAGGGGTACGATTTGCGTATCCATATCGCACCAGGAAAGGCTCTTTTTTCCAAAGGGATATAAGCCGCCGACGCGGTAAGCAATTCCCACTAAAAGCGCAACGCAAAGCGCGGGAAAGAGGTATTGCATTCCCGATAAAAGCGTGCGAAAAAGAGTATGATAAGAGTAGGAAAAAGCTTTTTTACTCTCTTTTTGGAACGGTGTTACCGTCATCTTGAATACTCCTTTAACTGTCTTTGGCTATCTCTGTTTAAGTCGCGTTCTTTTAAGGTGTTCTTTTTATCCACCGTTTGTTTACCGCGGCAAAGAGCAACTTCTACCTTAACGAGGGCATCCTTAAAATAAAGCTTTAAGGGAACGAGAGTAAAGCCCTTTTCGTTAACCTTACCGACGATTTTATGGATTTCCGACTTATGAAGAAGTAAGCGGCGATCTCTTTTGGCGTCTTTACTATTGTACGCCCCTGCTTTATCGTATACGGCGATATGCGCGTTTTTTAAAACGACTTCTCCGTTTCTAATAAAGCAAAAGGAGTCGGAAAGATTGGCATTGCCCATGCGGAGCGATTTAACCTCTGCCCCTTCGAGCTGAATGCCCGCCTCGTAGCGTTCTTCGATAAAATAGTTAAATCCGGCTTTTCTGTTGACCGTAATTTCTCTTTCTTTTGCCATACCGTTTTCCTTTTACTGTATTTAATGAATGGCGCTTACCTTTTTTTGCGCGACGAACCCTTTTTCGGCCCGCCCTTTTGGCAAGCAAGCTTTTTTGCGTTGGTGCGGTTTTTGTGTGAATGGGAAGAGGAGGTTTTTTCTTCTTTTTTGCTCTTTTTTTTCGGTTTGACGAGCAAGGGATTTGCGGCTTTTGCCCGTTGCAGGTGCAAAGAGGTAACCGAGCCGCCTCCTTCTTCCCCGGCGAGCTCGAAATCGAGCTTGCGTGCCGTTAAATCGGCACGGACTAGGGTTACGGAAATTTCATCTCCCAGCTTAAAGGTGTGGCGCGTGCCGATAAGCGCAAAGGCATCGGCGTCGTAATCGTAGCGATCTTCGGGCAGGCGTTCGATGCGGATAAGCCCCTCGCAGGTGTTGGGGAGCTCGGCAAAAATGCCAAAGGAGGTTACGCCCGAAATTACGGCGGAAAAGGTTTCCCCCATGAAACGGCGCATATAGGATACTTTATATAAGTCGTCCGTGTCGCGCTCCAAAAGGTCGGCTACCCGTTCCCGTTCGGAGGCTTGGCGAGCCGCTTCGGTGCAAAGGTCGCGCTGACGCTCCTCTATTTGCGAGCGGTTACCGTGCAATGCGAGCTTTAACACGCGATGAATGGCAAGATCGGCATAGCGGCGAATGGGCGACGTAAAATGGCTGTAACAGGTGCTTGCAAGACCGAAATGCCCTACGTTTTCCGTTTGATAACGCGCTTTTTGCATACTACGCAGCATAACCTTATTGACCAAAGGATAATAGGGCGTGCTTTGTACCCGAGAAAGGAGCTGTGCAAAATCGGCAGGCGATACTTCTTCTGAAAAGCGAGCGGAAATGCCGAGCCCTTTTAGAAATTCGGAAAAAGCCACGAGTTTTTCGGAAGAGGGCGTTTCGTGCACACGGTAAACGAAGGGAAGCTCGGCACGCTCTGCATAGCGGGCAACTGCCTCGTTAGCGGCGACCATAAATTCTTCTATCATACGATGAGAAGTGCCTCGTTCTGCCGCGGAAATACTAATTTCCCCTTCCTTATACAAAATTTTAGCCTCTTTCACCTCTAAGTCGATTGCGCCGCGCGCATCGCGTTGGCGAGAAAGAAGGGAGGCAAGCTCTGCCATTTGCTTGAGGGCGGGCAGAGCCTCCGCGTGGTTGGGAGAAAGGGGGCTTTCCCCTTGCAGCATAGCGTTAACCTCGCCGTAGGTGAGGCGGAAGTTAGAGCAAATAACCGATTCGCAAAGGCGTACGTTTTGCACTTCGCCTTCGCTATTAAAATGCATTTCGCAAGTGAGGGCGAGGCGGTTTTCGTTAGGGTTTAAAGAACATGCTCCGTTGGATAAGCATTCGGGAAGCATGGGGTATACACGGTCGGGAAAATAAACGCTGTTACCGCGCAAAAACGCTTCTTTATCCGTTGCGCCGCCTTGTTTTACGTAGTGGGCAACGTCGGCAATATGCACGTATAGCGTATAGCCGCTTGGCGTGACTTGTATGGAAACGGCGTCGTCGAAATCGCGCGTGTCTTCTCCATCTATCGTTACGGTAAAAAGAGAGGTGTAGTCCGTTCTACCTTCCATTTCGATGGGTTGCGCCGCGCTTTTTTCCGCCTCCTTTAAGGCAGAGGGAGGAAATTCGGTGGGGATTTGTCGCTCTGCAATTAAAGCCTCTTCTTCCACCAAAAGCTCGTTTTCGCCTTGGAAAACCTGCGTAATTTTACCTGCTGCCCCGTTGCCGTGGGAGGGGTAATCGGTCAGTTCTACCGCAACGCGATCTCCCCCACGAGCCGTGGAGGCCTTGCCTTTGGGAATAAATACGTCGCAAGGGAAACGGCGGTCTGACGGTTGAACGAAGCATCTGCCGTCGTACACGCCCGTAATAATGCGGTAGCCTCTATTTAAGACGGTGAGGATTTCTCCTTCGTCGGAGGAGGCAGAGTCGGAAAGGGATTTTCTTGCAAGGACAGTATCGCCGTGCAGCGCACCGCCTAGCGAGCGAGCGGGAATAAAGAGATCGGGAAGGGATTTATCTTCCGGAAGGAAGAAAGCAAAGCCGCGATCGCTACCCTGCACCGTGCCGCGCATTGCGCCCGCACGCATAGCGGAAAGGTACTTTCCGTTTTTATCGCGCACGACGTCGCCGCTGCGAAGAAGATCGGTAAGAGCAGTAGAAAGCGCCTTTTTTTCGTAATCGCGATTTAATTTTAATAGGCGGCAAAGGTCTTTTTCCGAACGGAAATTGCCTTCTCCCCCTATAAAAAGTTGTAAAACAGTTTGTGTAAAGTTCATAATTCACCGAAAAAGTAAAAAGAGGCGGTTATAAAACCGCCTCTTTCGGAAACAAAGAAATTATACGAGTAATTCGAGGAAGAAATACCCAACCGAACATACGGCGATTGCAACGAGGCATACGACCGTAACGATCTTTAAAATCGATTCTTTCGAACGACCTTTGTTTTTGCTGTAGAAGGTTTCGCTGCTGCCGGTGATGGCGCTAACCCCTTCCGAATTGCCGCTTTGCATTAATACGCAAATGATTGCAGCAATGGAACAAGCTACGATAAGTCCGATTAAAACGAATTTGCCTGCTTTGTATAATTCATAGTTT
>JAFOHH010000186.1 GCA_017421905.1 Clostridia bacterium | reverse complement strand
GATTTTTACCCCGGAAAACCTTGGCTGGACGAAAACGATTTTCGCATTCAAGCCCACGGCGGCAGCGTATTTTACGAAAACGGAACGTACTACTGGTACGGCGAGGATAAAACGAAGACCCTGCCCGGCTCTCCCATATGGCACTACGGCGTAAAAATGTATTCTTCTAAGGACTTGTATAACTGGAAGGATGAAGGAAACGTGCTACTGCCCGTAATCGGCGAAGTGCACCCCTTAAACCCCAAGCGCGTTATGGACCGCCCGCATATTCTCTTTAACCAAAAAACGGGCAAATACGTAATGTGGATGAAGCTTGCCGGAACGGACGAAGAGCCGCAAAACTTTGACCTTTCCCGCCCGGGCATTGCCGTTGCCGACAAAATTACCGGCCCGTACACCTTTATGAAAACCATTTTGCCGCGCGGCGAAGATAAATTTGGCGACTTTGACCTGTTTTTAGATGAAAAAACGGGTAAGGCGTACTGCGTGTTCGAGCGGCCGCATACCGAAATGGTAGTTGGCACTTTAAGCGACGATTTTACCGATTTTTCGGGTGAATTTTCCTCCCACTTCTTCTTTAAGTATCCCCCCTTTATTCGCGAAGCACCCTGCGTAATTCCCCATAAAGGAAAATACTATATGATTACCTCGGGCACGACGGGCTACTACCCCAACCCCAGCCAAGTAGCGGTTGCAGACGATATGCACGGACCTTGGAAGGTGCTGGGCGATCCATGCGTAAACGACGTAAAACGCAATAGCTTCCACGCGCAATTCTCTTCTGCGTTCCGCGTGCAAGGAACCGACCTTTATATCGCCACAGGCGATAGATGGCTTTACGACCTGCCCGAAGAAATGCCCGACGTTTGCGAGGTGTTCGAGGGCTGGTTCAACCCCGATAAAGAGCCCGTTATGACGGGAGAAGAGCTCAACAAAAACTCCGCCCACAACACCAGCCTTGCCGATTACGTTTGGCTACCCGTGCGCTTTGTAGAAGGCGGCGAAGAGGACGGCGTGGAAATTGCCTTTTACCCTAAGTGGCGCGTAGAGGATTTTACGAAGTAAGCGGTTGAGATAAAAAATCTCTCCTACCGAGAGAGGAAGCGGAGCGAAAATTTCAGACAAAAAAATCAGACGAAAATCGAGTGAAAGAAATCGAGCAAAAGCCTCTCCTACCGAGAGAGGAAGCGGAGCGAAAATTTCAGACAAAAAAATCAGACGAAAATTGAGTGAAAGAAATCGAGCAAAAGCCTCTCCTACCGGGAGAGGTGGCGGCGTAGCCGACGGAGAGGGCAAAATGGAGCAAACACCATTAAAGAAAAACAATAGCCTGCTAAACGTGGCAAGAATTTTGCGCCGCAATATGACTCGGCAAGAAAAGCATTTATGGTATGATTTTTTGCGATATTATCCGATAAAAATATACAAGCAACGGATTATAGATAATTTCATTGTGGATTTTTATTGCCATAGTGCTCGCCTAGTAATAGAGCTTGATGGATCACAGCACTACACGAAACAAGGCAAAGTGCACGACGCAATAAGAACTGAGATTTTTGAAAGATATGGAATTTATGTTTTGCGCTTTTCCAATAAAGACATAGATGAGAATTTTGAAGGCGTTTGCCACAGAATTGATAGGATGATTAACGAAAGAATTGAAATTTTAGCCTAATACGCCCTCTCACCCGCTATCGCGGGAGCTCTCCCTTTAGGAGAGCCTTTGCCGAGTGCACCGTTAAAGCCCCGGGGCTGCGCTTGTGCCTTTTTGATAGAAAAATGAAGCCGGCACAAAAGAATAAAGCAATAAATAAAAGATTGTAGAGATCATTAAGTAATTAGCAATCAACTTACATCATTAAGACAATCGAAGGCTCGTCAAATTTTAATTTATCAAAAAACAAACGCCGACAGATTTTGAAAATCTGTCGGCGTTTCTTATGTACTGAAACCTTATGTGCTGAAAGACTGTACGTAGCCCTTTGCCGTAGGGTTATTTTTTTATAACGTACGCGCCGCCGTTAAAAGTAAAGGGGGTGGCAAAAAAGGCGGTGATTGCCTTTTCGTATTCGGCAAGGTCGCTTAGCGCCATCGTTTCTAAAGCGGAGTGCATAGCAAGCTGCGGTGCGCCGATATCTACGCCCGGAATGCCCGTTTGCGTTTGGGCAATCGTGCCCAAGGTAGAGCCGCAGCGAAGGTCGGAACGCATAAAGAAATGCTGCGTTTTTACCCCTGCGCGGGCAAAAATTTCAGATACGAGGGCAGAAGTAAGCCCGTCCGTAATATAGTTGCGGTTTGCGTGGTGCTTAATTGCCACGCCGCCGCCCATTACCACCTTGTTGGTGGGGTCGGAAAGCTCGGGATGGTTGGGATGTAAGGCGTGCGTGTTATCTGCCGAAAGCAAGAACGATTTGGCAATTACGCCGCTTTCTTCTTGCAAACTTCCGCCAAGGGCGCTGTGCACGCGCATAAGAACAGATTTTAAAAAGTCGGAATCCGCTCCTTCTAGCGTGCGGCTACCGATTTCCTCGTGGCAGGCAAGGTAAGCTACGTTTACCCCTTGCACGGGCGCGGAAACAAGCGCACCGAGCGAGGCAAAAACGGACGCTAAATTATCGATACGGGGCGCGCAGAAATAAGAATGATCCGCACCGCCGATAAAGGGAGTTTGTCCGCTTACGACAAACAGGTCGTAGCCCAGCACCTCTTCGCCTTCTCCCCCCAGCGTTTTAAAATAATCGGGGCTGGCTGCCAAGCCGAAAAAGGGTGCAAGGTCGGTTTGCGCGTTGTATACGAACCCATCGTTTGCCTTACGGTTCATATGAATAGCAAGGTTGGGGATAACGTAGGTATGGTCATCGGTAAAGGTTTTGCCGTAAATGCGGCCGTCCTTTTTTACAGCGAGGCGGCCTGCCAGCTTTAAGGGGATATCGGTAAAGGTGGAATAAATACCGCCGCCGTACGTTTCTACGTTTAATTTATAGCCGCCGGGCGTTTGCATTACGGGCTCGTACTTTACTTTAAGCGCGGGCGAATCGGTATGCGACGCCACGATTTTAAATCCGTTTTGCGTTTTTTCTTCGCCAACGGTAAAGGCAATTAGCGACGTACCGCCGCGCACGACGTAATACTTTCCGCCTGCCGTAAGAGAAAAAGCCTCTTCTTCTAAAAGCGCGGTAAAGCCGTTTTTCTGCAAATATTGCGTGGCAATATCCACTACGTGGTAGGGGGTATAGCCTTCTTGTAAACTTTTTAAGATCATATCTTGTTGCATAATAACACCTCGTTTTTTCCATCATACACTTTTTTTCGCCGAAAAGCAACAAAAAGCGTTTGGTTTTTGCGCAATTTTATGATACAATGATAAAAATTGCAAAGGTTGGTAGCTGTTATGAAAAAAATCGGTATGATTGCCGCAATGGAAAAAGAACTTTCGCCCTTACTTTCTGCGCTTGGGGAAATTACGGAAATTTGCGCCCTTCCCTACCCCGTAAAGCTGCTAAAAACGAATAAGGCAGAGGTGTATTTGTTGCAATCGGGCGTGGGCGAGCTTGCCGCGGCAGGCGCAACGCAGTACCTAATTACCGCCCTTGGCTGCGATACGATTTGGAATTTTGGCGTGGTGGGCGGCCTTACCGAAGAAATGGACGTTAACCGCACCGTTTTTGTAGAAAAGGTGGTGCATTACGCCTTTGATACCTCGGCAATCGATCCCGTTCCACGCGGACAGTACTACTATAAGGATACCCCCTATTTTTATGCAGATAAGGCTTTGCTGGAAGACGCGCAAAAGGCCCTCCCCTCCGCAAAGAAGGTTACCATTGCCTCGGCAGATAAGTTCGTTGCTGACCCTACCGAAAAAGAGGCGATTGCCACCGAATTTTCCGCCGATATTTGCGATATGGAAAGCGCGGGCATCGCCGTAATTTGCGAACGCAACAAAGTGCCCTTCTTTATGGTAAAGGCGGTTTCCGACTCCAAAAACGACGGCGCAAAATTTAACGATTTGGTTACCGACGCCTGCGAAAAATTTGCCGCTTCTGTAAAACAGCTGCTTGCTTTGCTGTAATATTTTGCGAATGGATATTATCAAAAACCTTCCATTATTGCCCTTTAACGCCCTCCCTTTGGAGGGCTTTTTTATTGCAGCGCGTAGAAAAGGACGCTTTTTATTTAGCGCGTGAAAAAAGACGCTTTTTATTTAGCGCCGCAAGCAAGCTGCCCAACCTATGCGCCTCAAACACACCGCCCGACCTATGACCCGAGCGCCCCGCCCGACCTATGCGCCCAAGCAAGCTGCCAGACCTATGCACCCGAGCGCCCGCCCGACCTATGCGCCGAAAGGCATTCGACAAGCGTTTGCGCGAAATTTGCCACAAAATTTGGATAAATGCACCCCAAAGCATATATTTTTTGCCGCAAACATTGCCTTTTACAGTTTATTCGCGGAAAACTTCCCCCCTTTCCTTGACAAGGGGCACAATATATTTTATAATGGATAAGGTTGCGAAACCGAAAACTCCTATAAGAGGCAAATGCAGGTGGCGTTTCAAGCAATTTTTCAAAGAAGAGAAATTAAATATTTTTTGGACGAGCCCCAGTACCTTGCCCTACGTTCTGCCCTAGAAGAGCATATGGTGGTAGACGCTTACGGCAAGCACACCATTTGCAACGTGTATTGCGACACGAAAAATTACGATTTGTTTTCTATGTCCGTGCTAAAGCCGGAATTTAAGCAAAAAATGCGCCTTAGGAGCTACGGCACGCCCAAAGAAACCGACTTGGTTTTTTTAGAGGTTAAGAAAAAGTACGAGAGCATCGTATACAAGCGCCGCGTTTCCCTGCCGCTTAGAGAGGCGGAAAAAGCCCTTGAAACGGGAATCGTTCCCATAGCGGACAACGTAAACGCGCGCGAGATAGAAGGCTTTTTACGCTACCGTAAAATTGAAAAAAAGGTGTTTTTGGCATACGACCGCGTTGCGCTGTACGACCCTACGGATAAAGCCCTCCGCGTAACGTTTGACACGAATTTGCGTTACCGCACCCCCAGCCAAAACCCCGACCTTGCCGCAGGCGATCACGGCACGCCCTTTTTTAGCGAGCCGCGCTACGTTTGCGAAATTAAAGCGCAAGACGCTATGCCCTTTTGGCTACTGAAAATTTTAAACGAGCTACGCATTTACCCCGCATCTTTTTCCAAGATCGGGTACGTATATCAAAACCATTTATTAGACGAGGAGTAAAATTATGTTTTCTTCCATTTTTAAAAACGCCGCACAAATTACGACGAACGAAGTTTTAATTTGCGCCGCAGTTGCTTTTGCAATCGGCATTGCGCTTGCCGTTTGCTATTTGCTTATCGAAAACGCAAAACGCGGCTTTACGGTAACGCTGTTACTCTTGCCCATTATTTGCGACGGCATTATTATGCTGGTAAACGGCTTTGCAACCAACGGACTTAGCCTTGCCATTACGCTTGCAGGCGTGTTTGCGCTCGTTCGATTCCGCTCCGTACCTGCCTCGGCAAAGGATATTTTGTTAATTATGATTGCACTCCTTGCCGGCCTTGCTTGCGCTACGGGAAGAATTTACTTTGCCCTTCTTTTCTCCTTAGCATCGGCAGTCGTTATCGTAATTTGCTACTTCATTCCCGTACGCCTCCCCAGCGAGCGCGTGCGCGAATTGAAAATTAAAACGCCCGAGGACCTCGATTACACCGTAGCTTTTAAAGATATTTTTGCTACCTATTGCAAAAACGTGCGCTTAAAGCGTTGTAAAACCACCAACCTTGGTAGCTTAAACGAAATTACTTATTACGTAGAGCTGAAAAACGAAGCAGAATTTAAAAAGTTTATGGACGAGCTGCGCTTTATCAACGGCAACCTCCCCATTATGCTGAAAGATCCTGCCGAAGAAAAAGAACAACTGTAATTTTACGTAAAATAGCCGAAAGGGATAACGCCAATCGTTATCCCTTTTTTCTTTGCTAAAAAATGGAAAACGGCTTGACAACCCCCAAAATATGGGATAGAATGAAATGGAAGAAGAAAAAAAGAGAGGCTTTTACAATGGTAAAACTATTTAACGGTTGGTACTTCTTTTTTATTTTGCTGAGCGCAGGCGCGTTTGCCGGGCTTTACTTTGCGCTGCGAAACAAATCGGAAAAAACAAAAAAAATCGTTTTGGCCTCCATTTTGTTTTTCAACCTTGCGTTGCACTTTTTAAAGCTGACCTTTCCGCCCTATTCTACAAATCGGGAACTGGCGCTTAGAGAAGTTTGGTTTGTAAACGTTTGCGGCACGAGCGTGTTGTTTTTCCCCTTTTTATTTATATCGAAAAGCCTCACGGCGAAAAACTATATGTTCTTTTTAGGGGCAATTAGCGGATTTTTGGCCCTGCTTTACCCCACGGAGGCGCTGGATAAAAGCGTTTTAACGCTGGACGTTTGGCGGTTTTATTTGTGCCACTTTATTATTATTGCCGTGCCCGTGCTTGCCGTTAAGCTGAAATTGTTTGAAGTAAACGTAAAAACGGTGCTAAAAATTCCCGTTTGCGTAACGGCTATGCTGCTATTTATTATTTGCAACCAAGTACTGCAAAGCGAATTGGGAGCAATCCCCCTAAGAGATGGCAATATGCTGGAAGTAAACTGGCGCAACCCCTCCCTTATTTGGGGGCCGACGGACGACGTTGCCGTTCTGTTTTCTTGGCTCACGCCCGAATTTATGAAAACCATTCCCTTTGGCAGTTTTGCAGGGCAAGGCAAATACTGGCCGCTGTTTTGGATGCTGCCCGGCGTGCTCGTTTACTTTACCGTTATTCCCCTCGCCCTCTGCTTTTTGTTTAACCGCAAAAACACCGTGCTCGCCTTTAAAACACTATTTCATTCGGTAAAAAGCCGTTTTGTAAAACCCGATCCCAAGCCTGCCATAGAAGAATAACACCCACACAAAAGCGTGCCATAGAAGAATACCCCCACGCAAAAGCCTGCATAGAAGAATAACACCCACGCAAAAGCGTGCCAAAAAAAAATTATTTAACGCAAACCAAAAGCCACCCAAATCGGGTGGCTTTTTTGGTGATATCGTTTGGTTTTTGAGGTGATGGGGTTTCGTTTTGGGGTTGACGGGGTTTAATTTTTAGTTTGAACGATGATAGCGGCATCGCTTTTTGCCGCGCCTTCTTCCCCTGCTTTTGCAAGGCGTTTTTGCTTACGTTCCCAAGCAAGGCGGCGTTCTTCCTTCTTTTTCGCGCGCTCTTTTAACACCTCGCGAAAGGCGGTGGTAGTTGCCGTGTACGCCTCGTAATTTGCCGACGTGCCAGCCTCCCCTCCGTTTGCCGCAAGCAGCTCGCACGGGGAAAGTTGCGCCTTTTCACACATCTTTTGGAAAACGAATAGCGTCAT
>JAFOHH010000185.1 GCA_017421905.1 Clostridia bacterium | reverse complement strand
TGATGTGCGGGCAGGAACAACGATGGTGTTACTATCCGTAGGGGTGGAGTAGATGACAACTTTTATCAGCTTATCGGAGGTGGTGTAGTCGGTAGAAACGGTTTCGGGGTTGTTATTGATGATAATTGCCTCGTAACCCGAGCGCTTGATGGTGGATACGGCGTGTACGGTGGAGTAGTCGAATTCTACGCCTTGGCCGATACGGATAGGACCTGCGCCGAGTACGATAGCCTTTTTCTTTTCGGTAAGAATGGATTGATTTTCCCCCGTGTAGGAAGAATAGAAGTAAGGAATATACGCGCCGCTATGGAGGGTATCTACCATTTTGAATACGGGGCGGATATTTTGTTTTTTACGGAAGGAGCAAACTTCCTTTTCGGTGCAATTCCAAAGCTTTGCGATATAGATATCGGAAAAACCGATCTTTTTGGCAGCGCGCAGGGTTTCTGCATCCATTTTGTTTGCTTTTAAGTTGTTTTCCATTTCTACAATTGACTTAAAGCATTCTAAAAAGAGCGGCGTAATTTTGGTTACGGCGTTAATTTCCTCGATGGAAACGCCTTGGCGGAGCAATTCGAACACGGCGAACACGTTATCCGATTGGAATTCCTTAAGGTAGGTAAGGAGGTCTTCCTTTGCCATACCGTCAAACTTTTTCATATAGAAGTGGTTTACGCCGATTTCGAGCGAACGCACCGATTTGAGCATACATTCCGCAAGGTTTGCACCGATGCCCATAACCTCGCCCGTCGCCTTCATTTGCGTGCCGAGACGGTTGGATGCGGAGGTGAATTTATCAAACGGGAAGCGCGGGAATTTTGCTACGATATAATCGAGAGAGGGCTCGTTGATGGCGGTAGTGCCTGCCACTTGAATTTCGTCGAGCGTCATACCAACGGCGATTTTTGCCGTTACGCGGGCAATAGGGAATCCGCTGGCTTTGGAGGCAAGTGCGGAAGAACGGGATACGCGGGGGTTAACCTCGATTAAGTAATATTCGCTGCTTTCGGGATTTAAAGCAAACTGTACGTTACAGCCGCCTTCGATTTTCAGCTCGCGAATGAGCTTAATTGCCGAATCGTTGAGCATTTTAAGGTCGTGGTCGTTTAAGGAAAGGATGGGAGCAACGACGATGGAGTCGCCCGTATGTACGCCGACGGGATCTACGTTTTCCATGCCGCAAATGGTAATGGCGTTATCGGCAGAGTCGCGCATAACTTCAAACTCGATTTCCTTAAAGCCCTTTACGCTCTTTTCGATAAGTACTTGATGTACGGGAGAAAGCTTAAAGGCGTTGATGCCGACTTCTTCCAGCTCTTTTTCGTTATTGGCAAAGCCGCCGCCCGTACCGCCAAGGGTAAATGCGGGGCGAAGAACGACGGGATAGCCGATTTTTGCGGCTGCCGCCTTTGCTTCTTCTAAATTATAAGTAATTTCCGAAGGGATGGTGGGCTCGCCGATGGACTGACAAAGCTGTTTAAAAAGCTCTCTATCTTCGGCGCGTTCGATACTTTCGCTGCTCGTACCAAGCAGTTTTACGCGGCATTCTTTCAAAACGCCCTTCTTTTCCAGCTGCATAGCAAGGTTTAAGCCCGTTTGTCCGCCGATACCGGGAACGATGGCATCGGGACGCTCGTAACGCAAAATTTTTGCGATGTATTCCAGCGTAAGGGGCTCCATATAAACCTTATCCGCAATGGTAGTATCCGTCATGATAGTTGCGGGGTTGGAGTTTACGAGAACAACCTCGTAGCCTTCCTCTTTTAAGGCGAGGCAAGCCTGCGTGCCGGCGTAGTCGAATTCTGCGGCCTGTCCGATAACGATAGGCCCGGAGCCGATAATGAGTACCTTTTTAATATCCGTTCTTTTTGCCATATATGTATTCCTCCGAAAAATTTTACCGTGCTTGATATACGACCTTTCCTCCCGTTACCGTAAGGAGGTTTTCGCCGTATAGGGTTTGCCCCGTAAAGGGCGTTGCTTTTCCTTTAGAAAGGAAGGTTTGCGGATTGACGGGGGCGCATTTTGTTAAATCCCAAACCGAAAATCCGTCGTTTTCAATATGAAACCGCGCTTTGGGTGCGGTGGAAAGGAGCTGGGTGAGTTTTTCTATCGGGAGAATTCCCGTTTTTACAAGGTAGGTGTAGAGGACGGGGAGCGCCGTTTCCAGCCCGACGATGCCAAACGCGCTTTTTTCTAGGCCTCGCGATTTTTCTTCCTCCGAATGGGGAGCGTGGTCGGTTGCGATCATATCGATCGTTCCGTCTAAAACCCCCTCTATAAGTGCCTCGCGGTCTTGCGCGCCGCGGAGAGGCGGATTCATTTTAAACCTGCCTTCTTCCTTTAAGTCGTTTTCGTCCATTACGAGATAGTGCGGGGCGGTTTCGCAAGTAACGTTTACGCCCTCTTTTTTCGCGTTGCGGATAAGCGATACCGACTCCTTTGCCGAAATGTGGCACACGTGATAAGCACAGCCCGTTTCCTTGGCTAGGCGCAGGTCGCGCTCTATTTGCAGATATTCGCTTTCCGACGAAATGCCGCGGTGGCCGTGCGCTTTTGCATATTCCCCCGCGTGGATATAACCGCCGAACAGGAGATCGTTTACCTCGCAGTGGGCTACGATGATTTTATTGAGCCGCTTTGCCTGCTCCATTGCCGCGCGCATTAAGCTTTCGCTTTGCACGCCGCGCCCGTCGTCTGAAAAAGCAATGGCGTAAGGGGCGAGGTTTTGCATATCGGAAAGCTGCTCCCCTTTTTGCCCTACCGTGATGGAGGCGTAAGGATAAACCCCGATGGTTGCGCCTTGTTTGATGAGAGAAAGCTGCTCGCTAATAGCGGCAACCGTGTCCGGCACGGGATTTAGGTTGGGCATTGTGCATACTGCGGTATAACCGCCGTGCGCCGCCGCCATAGAACCCGTTTCTATCGTTTCTTTATAAGAAAAACCCGGTTCTCTGAAATGCACGTGCACGTCACAAAAACCGGGAAAAATAGTGTAATTTTTAGAGTTGAATTGCGGAAAATGGGAAAGCAAACTTTCCGCAATGGAAGTTGCGGTAGCAGGGGTGGCAATAATTGTTGCTTGTAACTGTTTCATTTGCAAAACCCTCTCGAATGCCCTTGCTAAGGGCAAAAAAAATGCCCGTCGAACGTGCGACAAGGCTACGGTAACGCTTTCGCCAAAAGAGCGCACGTTTCCCATATTGTTAGGGGGTTGTTTACCTTTATGTGTACCTTGTCGATCTCTCGTACCGACTTAAAGATGTTTATCATATGCATTATAGCAAATTACAATTTTTTCGTCAAGGGTTTTGGCAAGCAAATGTGTTTTTTATAAAAATTTATTTGTTGAAACCAAGCTTTGTCACAAAATTTAACCTTTCTCCTTCCCCAAAGGGGAAGATTTTAGAAAAAAGCCTGTTTTTAGCTATCGACGGGGATATGCTTACCGCTTTCTATTTCTTCTAGCAAGGTTTTGGTAGACATTTTTCCGTTTCGGTTAAACCGCCGTACGTAGTGAAGAGTGGTAGAATCGCCACGAACGACCGTGGTTACCCCTTCGTTACAGGTAAACAGCATACGAAAGCCGAGAGAAAGCAGCTCTTCCTTTGCGGGGGTAGTATATTTGCCAAAGGGATAGGCAAACACAACGGGGGTTACGCCCGAGCGGCGAGAGAGCTCCGTTTGCAAGCGACCGGCATCTTCCTTTACGGCGGCGCGGTACTGCGTTTCACTTTCCCCTTCCATTTGCCCCACGCCAAAGCGGGGCTTATATACGTGCATCCCATAGGTATGGTTTCCGATTTCGATTTTTCCGCTTTTATGAAGGGTGGAAATTTCCTTCCAGGTAAGGTGGGAATAGTTGGGGTTATCTGCCTGCGAGGAGTTGGAGGAGGCGGAAACAAACGCGCCGATTACGTTAAACACCGCACACGCGCCGTGCTTTTTTAAAAGCGGAAAAGCGTAATACATATTGTTGTAATTACCGTCGTCGAATGTGAGGAGGAGGGGTTTTTGAGGCAAAGACCCCTTGCCGTCTACAAAGTCGATTACCTGCTTTGCGGAAACGAAGGTATATCCCGCTTTTTTAATGGCGATAAGGTCGCTTTCCAGCTGGCGCTCGGAAACGACGTATTCTCCCTGCCTGCCGTTTAACACGTTATGGTACATAACAACGGGAAGACGGACCCGTGGTTGCTCGGCAAAAACAGGCGTGCGTGCGGTAAAAAACGGAAATATAATAAATAGAGAAAATAAGCATAAAAAAAGGCGTTTCATACCCCAAGTATCGGTAAAACGCCCAAAATTATAACTTGTTTTTAAAAATATCGAAAAAAAACGAGTAGCGCCGATAAGCCAAGCAAATACAGCGCAAAACCGTAATAGCGCGCGTGCTTTATCGCCCTTTTTGCCCAAACGAGCGCAACCGAGGCAAACACAAACGCCGTTAACGCGCCGAGCGCAAGCGTGGATAGCGGTAACGCCCCTCCGCCGCCCGAAAGCGCACCGTACGCCGCACCGCCCAAAATGATGGGAACGCTCATTAAAAAGGAAAAATCGGCAACCTCTTCTCGCTCTGCCCCGACCAGCGTTCCGCCGAAAATGGTACTGCCGCTACGAGAAAGCCCCGGGATAACCGCTACCGCTTGCATAATTCCCATACAAAGCGCGGCGCGGAAGGTAAAGGGTTTTGGGTGAATTACCCGTTTTGCCTGCCATTCGCACACCGGTAAAAGAAAGGCGGTTGTTAAAAAGCCAAATAAGAGAAAATCACCCGAAAAAAGTGCGGAAAGCCGACTTTGAAAAAGAACGCCGACAAGGGCGGCAGGGAGCGTTGCGATAACGAGCCAAGCCAGCTTTTTGCGGTTGCCTTTGCGAAAAAGAGACAAAATTTTCGTGCGGTAGGCTACGATTACGGCAAACGCGCTGCCGACGTGCAAGGCTAGGTCGAAATACATATTTTCCTTAGCGGAGGCATCGCCCAAGCACCGCTGTAAAAGCAGGAGGTGTCCGCTGGAAGAAACGGGTAAAAATTCGGTAAGCCCCTGCACCGCACCGAGTAATATTACGAGCCAAATTGCCATTTTCCCCTCCTATTTTGCTGAAATATGCCGAATGAAGACTTTAAGTAGCCTTCTTTTCGAGTATATGCGAAAAAAACGCCGTGCATACGGAAAAGTGAAAAAGAAGGGATAAGCTGCGTAAAGCGTTCCCTCGGCAAATAAAAAACCGCGCCCGAAGATAGGGGCGCGGAAAGGCTCTTGATAAGCGATAAATATTTAGGCGGTTTTGGTAAGAAGAGAAAAAAGCTCCTCCATTGTATCGGCAACGACGGGGGCGCCTGATGCGTAAAGCTGCTCTTTCGTGCGAAAGCCCCAGCTGACGAGTACGACGTCCGTGCCTGCGTTTGCCGCCGTTTGTACGTCGACCTCCGAATCGCCCACGTAGCAAGTTTCGGCGCGTTCTACGCCCAAGCTTTGCATAGGGGAATGCAATATGCTATACAGTCAATTATGTATTCTCTAAAGGAGCTGCGTGGTGAAAGAGGTCCTATTAATGTTTCTGATATAATTACTGTGGAGAATAGATATAATC
>JAFOHH010000184.1 GCA_017421905.1 Clostridia bacterium | reverse complement strand
AATGGTAGCGGCGGTCAGATTCGAACCAACGACCTGCCGGGTATGAACCGGCCGCTCTAACCAGCTAAGCTACGCCGCCATAACTTCTTCTTTTGTAAGAAAAAATGGTTGCGGGGGCGGGATTTGAACCACACGACCTTCGGGTTATGAGCCCGACGAGCTACCAAGCTGCTCCACCCCGCGATAGAAGTGCTTTCGCACGGAAATGCGCCTCTCGTCAAGGTGCTTTACTATTTTATATAAAACGGAGCGTTTTGTCAACTGTTTTTCGCCACTTTTTTAAACTTTTTCTAACTTTCTCTAATTTTTATTGTTTTTCTCCACAAGTCGGCTTAAAGGGATACGCCGCTTTGTGCCTTTTCCCCTCTTTTTTCGCAAAAACCCGCTAAAACTGCATTTTTTACGAGTAGGCGCAAGTAACTTTCCAAAAAACTTGCTTTTCTGCGCGCGCTTTGCTATAATCGGTGTATGAAATTACTTTACCCCGACCAAAAATTTAACCGCCTGGGCGTTGCCGTTTCGGGCGGGGCGGACTCGGTTGCCCTTCTTCGTATTTTATTGCAAGAAAAAGACCGTTTTGCCGAGGAGCTTATCGTTTACACGGTGAACCACGGTATCCGCGGGCAAGAAGCCGAACGCGACGTAAGCTTTGTGCAAGATCTTTGCGCGCGCCTTGCCGTGCCCTGCCGCTGCCATACGGTAAACGCGCCCCTCTTTGCCAAAGAACACGGCTTAACGCTGGAAGAGGCCGCACGCATACTGCGCTACCGCGTTTTCGACAAGGCGATTGCAAAAGGCGAAATCGATGCCGTTGCCACCGCCCACCACAGCGGCGACGTTGCCGAAACGGTGCTGTTCCGCCTGCTGCGCGGAAGTGGCGTTTCCGGCGTGGCTGGGGTGCTAAATGCACGAAAATCGGTTATCCGTCCCCTTCTTTTTGTAACGAAAGAAGAAATTTGCGCCTTTTTGGACAGTTTAAACCAGCCCTACGTTACCGATAGCACCAACCTTTGCGACGATGCCGACCGCAACTTTTTGCGCAACGAAATTTTCCCTGCGCTGCAAACCCGTTTCCCCGCTGCAAAAAAGCAGCTTGCCGCATTTTCTTCCGCAGCCGAAGAGGACGAGGCTTTGCTTTGCTCTCTTGCCGCGCGCTACTGCAAGAACACGACCGTGCTCCCGTGCGAAAGCCGCCCGCTCTTTTTCCGCGCCCTGATTTGCGCCATGCGAGCCGCCGACCTCACCGCCGATTACGAGCGCGCCCATTTAGAAACCGCCTACGCCCTGCAACAAAAACGCGTAGGGACAACGGAAACGCTGCCTCACGGCTATTCGTTAGAAAAAACAAGGGGCGGAATTACCGTTTCTGCGCCCCTTACTCCTTATTTTGAAATCCCCTTTGGAGAGGGCTGTTTTTCCCTGCCGTGCGGCGAATTTGCCGTAAAACGGCTGGTTTTGCAAAACGGCGAGGCTGAGGAGCTTTGCCTCCGCGCAAAAACCGAAAAAAACGCGTGGTTTGTAGATGCAAGCCTTGTGGACGAAGGGGCGATCTTCCGCCAAAAAAAGGAAGGCGACCGCATTTTACCCATCGGCAAAAAAACGCCTAAAAAGATGAAGGATTACTTTGCGGCGCAAAAGCTTTCCCTTGCCGATAAAGCCGCGCAAGCTCTATTAGTAAACGGCCAAAACGCGGTGCTTGCCGTTGTTGGTCGCTGCGTGGCAGAGCAGGCAAAAATTACCCCTAAAACCACCGCCGTTTATCAAATAAGCCGCCACTTAAGCGAAAAATAAACCCCTAACCATAGCTCCTTGTTCCGAATGCCGCTTTTTGTCGAAAACCACAATATTTAGTGTTTGCGTTTTTTGTGAAACACAAAATGTTTCACGAGAAGCAAAAATTTATTTGTAAACCCCGACTTTTTTATTTTTTATATGGAGGATTCTTTTATGTATTTCCACGACCCGTCTTTGCCGCGCAAAGGTAGAACATTTGCCGCTTCTTCTGAAAACCCCACCGCGAAAAAAGGAGGTGGATCTAAGGGGAGCGACGTAGAAAAATTAAACCCTTGTACTTTTTTAGCGCCGGGAGAAACGCTTACGCTACTTGATATTGACGGCCCGGGTACAGTACGTCAAATGTGGATGGGTGGCGTTCCCAGCTGGCATTTCATTTTGCGCATTTACTGGGATGGAAGCGAAAACCCTTCGGTGGAAGCACCCCTTCCCTCCTTTTTTGGCTATGCATATTATGATAACGTGCGCGATATCAATGGTAACTTTCCTACTCTAAATTCCGCGCTAATTAGCGTTGCTCCCTGTCGCGGTTTTTCGTGCTATTTTAAAATGCCCTTTAAAAAGCATTGTAAAATTACGGTGGAAAACCGCTCTAAACACGATTGCCGAAACCTGTACTACACCATTACAGGCAATTTAGAAGAAGTTCCAGAAGAAACGCTCTATTTTCACGCTTCTTACCGTCAGTCCTTGCCCGTTACGGCAGGAAAGGCACATACTATTATAGACGGCATTGAAGGCCACGGGAATTTTCTTGGCGTTACTCTTGCTACGGGAATTAATGGAAACAACGGTTGCTGGGTAGAAGGGGAGGCAAAAATGTATATCGACGGAGATATTTATCCTTCCATAAACTATACGGGCACGGAAGATTATTTTTGCGGTTCTTACGCCTACGGATACGATATGATAGGCAAATATCAGCCCTTTTCCAACCTGTATGCTGGTTGCTTTGCTATAATGGGGGGCGAAATAAAAGATCGATCGGTTTCTAATTACAACGTACAGCCGCGATTTATGTCCTATCGTTGGCATTTACCTGATCCTATTCATTTTGAAAAGGATTTTAAAATGACCCTTCTCAATATGGGAATAAAACCGCACGACGAAACGTTTGGTCGCCGCGACGATATGATTTCGGTTGCCTACTGGTATCAAAATTTAACGAACAAACCGCTTGCGCCGTTGCCGTCGGATGAAGAAGTTTCTCTTTTTTAAAATTTTTACGCTTTTCCTTCTTTTTTCGCCGTTTTTTCAAAAGCTTTATTTAAAAAGCCTCCGACAATCGGAGGCTTTTTTATACAATAAAAGGGGGAAACCGTTTCTTTAACAACCAAGCGGCCGAGAGTTTTTACTCTCAGCCGCTTTTTTTTGCTTTTTTATGGGGTTCGGATTATTTGCTGTAAACGCGCCGCTTGTTTTTAAGGGGCTTATTCGCACCGTATTTTAAAAACGACTTTGCGACAATGCACGGGCTGTTCTACGCAAACCCCGGGGCGGTGCAAGTCGTTGGGAAAAAGCACCAAAAAGGAGCGCGGTTTTAGCACGATGGGTTGTGTTTCGCAATCGTAAAAGCAGCAGTCGGTTTCGGGGCTGTCCTTTTTCACTTTTTTAGGGGAAGAAATGGGCGCAACGCCAACAATTTCCTCTCCGCTAATTATCGCCTGCACGTCGATATATTGATAGTGCCCTTCTACCTCGCGGTCGGGAGAGGTTTCGTATTCCTGCACGACGTAGTAAAGGTTATCGCCATCCAGCTCCTTTTTGCCAAGAGGCAGGGCGGAAAAATCGGTGTTTGCTAAAAATTCCAGCGCGGCAAATACTCTGCCAAGCCCTTTATAGTTTTTTACGTTTTCTACGGTATCGAAAATCATATTATTTCTTTCCTTCGTCGTTGTTTTTATATCCGTATTATAGCAAATGTAACGCCCTTCGTCAAGAAGAAAAATTTCTCTTTTGTCAAAAAAGACAATCCCCTTTCCCCGCTTTATAAGAAAAACGCCCGTGCAATAGGGGCGTCCCCTAAAGGACAGTTTTCAAAATACGGTGTATCTCGAAAGAGGTATGCCGTATTTTGCTTTTGTGGACACAAATGCAGTGCTTGTCAGGAAAATTGACAAGTTATAGGTGAACATAAAAAAGGCTCCCTCCGGGAGGGAGCTGGCGCCGTAGGCGACTGAGGGAGAGCGCGATACAATAAGATTTATCCAAACCTAAAGTCACGCAGGCTCCTTCCACCGCTAACGCGGTCCCCCTCCCTCTCGGAGGGAGGCTTTTACGGCGGCATCGATATACTCGCAGACACCACGAAAGTTTGTGTTGATCTGTCGGTTGGTAAACCGTATGACTTTCAGATCATAACCTTCAAGGATTTCAGTACGAAATTCATCCTTTTGTCTGCCTTCTTCGGTATAATGCTGTGACCCATCAATTTCTATGATCAGTTTGGCTTTGTGGCAGTAAAAATCCGCAATAAAATTGTCTATGGCTTTTTGTCTTTGAAATCTGATTTCATATTTTGATAGGAAATCGTACCACAGATGGTTCTCCTGCGGTGTAGCATTTTTACGAAGATTTTTTGCAAGAGTAATATTCTTTTCGTTGTAATCAAGCGACATACTTACTCCTCCAAAGTTTTATCGCTTCCATTATATCACAAATCGGCAGAGAAAACAAGTTCTCTGCCGATTTCCTGTGCCTTCAATTTCTCCGTTAAGAACAACAGAGAAAGCAAGCCTTGGTTTTTTATTATTCTCTCAATCCTTTTGGATAGTAGTTTTTGAGGGTTTTGGAGCTGACCTTGCCGCCGCCCAGAGCCGCGCCCTCAAATAGCACCGCGGCAAATCCCGAGGGGACGTCTGCGGGGATAACGTCGCCGTGAAGAAAGGCGGCGATGCGGGGATCCTTCGCCTTGAGGTCGACCTTGATCCTGAAGAGCGGGCCGAAGGCCATGAAAAATCTGTGGTGAGGGACAACGCGCCCCTTTTCAACCGTTCCCACCTTAACTCCCGCGGAGAAAACCGCGTTCTCGGGCAGGGAGACAGAGGGGGTCAGATAAAATCCGTCGGGCTTTTCCTCCAGGGAGAGCATCCCGCTTTCGAGGGGATCGTTTTCAAGGACGGTACTGAGAAAATCCCGTACCAGAGCCTCGTCTGCGTCCTTGTTGCCCGCCTTTTTCTCGTTTCCGTCCCGACCGCGACGGGCTTTTTTGTCTTTTTTCGCTCCTTCGGGCACGTCCGGCTCAAGCTCGCCGTCGGTGCGCTCAAGAAGTGCCATAAACTGTCCCTCGCCGGGGGAAACGTGAGGATAGAAACGTCGGCAAAATTCAATGTTT
>JAFOHH010000183.1 GCA_017421905.1 Clostridia bacterium | reverse complement strand
GCAACGCAAAATTCGTTTTTCTTAATTGGTGAACGCAGGAGTATTAAAACGCACGCCCTCATAGGGCGTTACATCCCTTTTATCAGTAACCGCAAATAATTTATTTTATCGAAAAGCCGAGGCGGGCAAGCCATTCTTCGGCAAGAATTAGCCATTTTTCAACGTGCGGATCGATATAGTCGTCCCAACCGACGAAGGTTTCTTTTGAACAAAGCGAAAGCCCGTGCGGACCTTTATCGAATAAATGCAATTCGTAAGGAACGCCTGCTTTTTGATAGGCAGAGGCAAGCAAAAGCGAGTTTTGTACGGGTACGAGCCCATCTGCTACCGTGTGCCAAATAAAAGCGGGGGCGGAGTGTTCGGAAACGTGGTTTTCCACCGAAAAATAGGGGCGCAGATCCTCGTTTCCACCCATCCAAGAAAGAACCGAGCCGCCGTGCGTTGCATCCTTGCCTGCCGTTACAACGGGATAAGAATAAATTGCCGCATCGGGACGGAAGGCTTGCGGCGACACGCCGAGCGTTTGCGCGTACGAGCAGCCTTGGTAGGCGGTGGAAATCATACCGAGAAGATGTCCGCCTGCAGAAAAACCGACTGCCGCAATTTGGCTAGGGATAACGCCGAGCTCCTTTGCGTGCGTACGGATATAATGCACGGCAAGGCACGCCTCGTTAAAATGCGTGGGGTAGGCAAAGGGCTTTACCGAATAATCGAGCACGAAGGAGTGATATCCTCTGCCCGTAAAATAGAGGGCAACGGGTTCGCCTTCTCTATCCGAACAGTTTTCGTAGCCGCCGCCCGGCAAAACGAGCATGGCGGGGCGCATTGTAACGCCGTTTCCTTGTCCGCGTACGTAGCAGGTGAGAATGCCCTTTTCTCCCCCACTCCGCGGTAGGCCGTATTCTTCGTATAAATCAACTTGAAAGGTTTTCATAGTTTTCCTTTTTGCGTGCAGGTGCAGAAAAATTCCCTTAGGCAAACGGTTTTACCAAACAGGGATACCTGCTACTTTTTATAGTATAACACATTTTCCAAAACCTTTCAAGCAGTCAGGTAAAATTTTCGCAAAAAGCGCGAAATTCGTCGGTTATTTGCAGCATTGCGTATTTTATTTGCACCGAAAGGGCGAAAAGAGAGCCTTCTGTAAGCAGATTTTGTAGCGTTTGCGCGGAGGAAGAAAGTAATTCTACCGCCGCCACGCACACGCCCTGTTGCAAGCCTTTTTGGTATAAGGTTTCGGCGCGCAAGGCGTAAAACTTTTCGCTGAAAGCGGAAAGGGAGGAAAGAATCAAGGTGCGTTCTTTGCCGCGGTCGGCATCGGCAAAAGCGGTGGAAAGGGTGTCGATCATTTCCCAAAACAAGGAGTGCAAGGTAGAAAAAAGAGAGATTTCCTCCCGCCGCTTGGATGGCAGCCGCACGGCGCGCACGGTGAGGGGAATTACCTTGCAATCCCCGCCCGATTGCACAATTTTTTTGCATACGTCCATCGCCCGCTCGCGCGAGGCGTACACGCAGCCCAAAACGCGGTACTGTCCCTCCTTTTGCACGTATCCCGCACCGCCGCGGAGGGTAAGCGACTGCGCCGCAAGCGTTGCCTCGCTAGCGTCCTTCCCCTCGTAAAAGCAAAGGGCGTAAACGTCGCACCGCGCAAAGGCAGCTTCCTTTTTTGTGAAAACCGAAACCATCAAAAAAATAGCGCAAACGGATACGGCAAAAACGCAAACCGCTACGCCGCGCCGCTTTTTTGCATTTGTTTTTACCAAACGACGACACTTCATACGGTAGCCTATGCCGTGCCCGGCAAAAAATATGCCTTTATAATAGAGAGGGAAGGCTTTTTCCCAAAACTTTGCAAGAAAAAAACGCCTAAAGGGCGTTTCTCATAAGGATGTTTGCATAACACACGGTAGGGGCGTTCTGTGAACGCCCGCGGGAGACCGCAGGTCTCCCCTACGGATAATCAAAATTTGATACGCAGAAAACAAAGAAATAACCCCGACAGATTTTTGGTCTGTCGGGGGTTACTTTATTCTGTTCGACAAATTGGATCTTAGCGAGTTATCTTTTCATTGATAAGCTTTTTTATTTCAAATAAGTTGGTATCTAAAAAGTTATCGGAAATTGTAATGTATTCATACCCCATCTTTTTGTTTGCACGCATAATCAGTTGTTTGAGAAAGTTTTGTTTTTTCAGAAATTGTTCTTCATTATGAAGCTTGATGCACAAAAACATACCTTTGATATATATGCTTTTAATCTCTGTATATCGTACTTCTCCACCACAAGCAAACGAAGATTTATCCAACAAGTAATCGTCGCCAATCTCTATCATCTTGTTTCTATACAACAGGACACTACGAAGAATGACTAAAATACCAAAGCCAAAAAACACAAAAGCAAAGACCATAAATGCCTTTATCAGATAATATACAATATCATTGTTAAAAAGAGAAACATCTACGTATTGGCGAAAGTTGCAGAATGCCAAAAAGAAACATATCGCTAATAAGCCGATGCCCAAAAGAATAATAGTAATTGATTGCTTAACATTGCATTTGATATTTTTCATCACTCGTCATTCCTTTTTTTAATCAGACAAATTCTTATTTATCTCTCTGTTTTACCGCCAGTTTCGCCTTTGTATTACAAAGGTATAGGGCAAAGACCAGACCCCTAAAGATGCATGAGCGCAAACCATAGGCTCCCTTGTGTAAAGGGAGCTGGCACCGCAGGTGACTGAGGGATTGTCCCAAAGGGGAACAAACAAAGGAGGCAACTCCAATGATTCGCAAGCATAACAAGCGGCTTGTCACCACAGCAAGAATGCT